>NZ_JAUBSF010000154.1:0-7243 GCF_036704615.1 Microcoleus sp. K4-B3 | reverse complement strand
TATTTGTTGCCTCACTATAGATATATCTTTCTTTATCTATCTTAACATAGTTTTGTTTTTTCTCGCCGACCTACTTACAGACTTGATTTTCTTTGATTAAGTCTCCCGTACAGAAAACGGGCAAGCGTTCTTGATAAGATTTGATGGCGAGGATGTAGTCTTTGTCTGCAAGTTCGGTTTTAATTTTCCGCAGTTGGTCGGCAATGACACCTAGTAAGGTAATCTCGCCACTTAATTTGTCGGCGTTAGGAGTGTGAATTTGAATCACGATTCCCTGAATAGTTGTATTAGGAAGGCCGGTAATTAAATCTGCTAAAATTTCCAGTTGAGAGCGCTTTTCGATGACCTCCAATGTCTCTAGCATCAAGTTCATTGACACGGGGAAGTCAGGAAGAGTGGAATTTAAAGGTAGAACGATTTGAGGGGCTTCTGGCTTGATATCGCTGCTTGTCCAAATAATAGCGCGGCTGTCAATTTGTTGTGCTTGTTTCCAACCTTTTGTTTCTAAGTAGTAGCTGATTTGCTGAGGTTGGAGATTTTTGAGCAATTCAATATCCTTTATTGTCACATTCATAGTTGTCTCCCGGTTGCGATACGCTGCATGATAGTTGTCAGAGTCTCAGCCGAAAATATATTTGTTCTGGGTATTGAAATAGTGACGGTTTCTTTATTGTCAGTAGATGCTGCACCTTCTAATGATATCCAATAAGCGCAGCGTTTTAAGCAAAGTTCCGCTTCTGTTTGTTGCAGCCAGTCATTGACTCTATCGGGAACAATGACCACAATTATAATTTTAGGAGGATAGGCGTTGCTTGTGCTCAATTCTTCGTAGTTTTTAATGTTCAGGGGATAGCGAAGGCTATTTTCGTTGAGGATATCTCTTGAGGTACATTTGACTTGAAGGTAAAGAATGGGAAAGTTTGGTAAACCTGATGCTGCTATTCCCGTGATAATTAGGTCTACACCCAGCTTGTCTAGAGGAGTAGTTGTTCGCTGGCAGATGCACCCTGCTGCTGAGGCAACGGCGTAAACGTAGGCATAGCTAAATTCTTCTTTTTTGGTGTTGATGTCCATTAAACTGCTAATTCGGTCTTATTTCCAATAGGATAATGATATAAAACAATTAATTGATGTTCTGATAGACATTTTATTGCAAAAGCCAGATTTGTTAAATCGCTCACTTATACTTCAAAAAGTCCGGGTTCGTATTCTTCAATGATGGTGAATAATCACAGCAGTATATCATCTATCATTTGAATTTTGTTAACTCGCCGAGATTTTGTTGAATCGCATTTATCCCGCGAATATGAGACAAAGGAGAACCTCCGTACAAAAAGCTGTTCAAGCTAACTTGATAATTTTGCTGTACCGCCAAATCCAGCCATAAATTCTTAAAGGCTTCTCCCGGTTTGTAGTCGGGGATATTGTGCTGATAGTAAGGAAAACTGTCTATACAAGTATTGAAAAAGTTTTTACGCCCGCAATGCTTTAAATACTGATATCGCGGTTTGAATTCTGTTGGATTTTCTAATAATGTATAAATAGTATCGGCTAAGGATTCCGGGTCAAATTTGGCGTAAAGACCCGCACCTTCGGGGAAAACTGGCGAGTTTCCTCTGGCGTATTGGTTGAATTCTTCAAAACAAATTACTGGTACGTTGCAACTCATGGCTTCGGTAATGCCCCGGTTTTTTCCTTCGAGAAGGGAACCGAGGACGAATGCTTGGGCTCGCGAATAATATGTGGGGATTTCGCTGTAGTAGTCTACTCTCGGCACTAAATTAATGTAGTCGGAGGGATTCGTTAAAATTGTTTCTATTTGTTGCCATTCTTTTAAGGCGTACTCGTCGAGAGTTTTCAGGTTGTTTGCATCAAATTCGTGGCCGGTGACGACTGTTAATTTTATCGGTTTTTGCGGATATTTTTGGCGGTAAACTTTTAAGGCTTTGGCTATGATTGGCAAATTTTTTTCTTCGGAAATTCGGGCGACGGCTAGCAAGTCGATGTCTTTGGCGGGGACGTTGCGCGGGGAAATTAAGTATTCGTTGATGAAGTCGGTGTCTTGCAGTGGTATGATTGGTTTGTAAGCGCGATCGGGATAAGTTTCGCGAAACCACTTATCTCGCTGCGGGTTTTTGTACAAACTCGAGTAGGCGTCAGCTATGGGGGCCCAGGAGTAGGACGTTCCCGGGGAATAGGTGAAGGATAAAAATACTGAAGAAAGTTGGGGAAATAGTTTGTTGATGAGTTCGACTGCTTCGCTGAAGTAAATTCCTTTGATGAAACGCCCTTCGTAAAACAGTGGGGGAAGCAAGACGTAGAAACTGACGGTATCGAAGCGGTGGGGTTGGTCTTCAAATATCTCCCAGCTAAAGGCGTCTAAGTCTGCATAAATTTCGGCGATTGGTTTGTTGATGTGGGGATTGCGTAAATATGGTTTTTGTCGATCGTAGTTTCCGCGTACCATAGAAGTTTTTTGGTATGATTTTATTGCAATGTTATTTTTTTGTGAATCAAGATTTTTTTTAATGAACCGCAGAGGCCGCAGAGACCGCAGAGGAGAAGAGAAGAGAGATATTCACAATTCATCCAAGGGTTCTTCTACTGATTCATTGTCGCCAATTGTGAGGGCGAGTTGGTAGATTTGGCGGCGGGGGAGGGATGTTTGTTGTGCGAGTTGGCGGCTGGCTTGGGAACGACTTATGCCTTCTGCAATTAATGTTTGCAATTCTGCTTTGATGGCGTCTTCGGAAAATATTGGGGCGGCTGTTTGGATGCCGGCAATTACTAGGGTAAATTCTCCCTGGGGTTCGCGATTGGTGTAAAGTTCGATCGCACTTTCTATACTACCACGCCAAAACTCTTCGTGCATTTTAGTTAACTCTCTCGCCAGCACAATCTGTCTGTCGCTTCCCAAACTCTTTGCTAAATCTTGTAAAGTTTGTCGCAATCGGTGCGGGGATTCGTATAATATTATAGTGCGGGATTCTATTTGCAAAGCTTCTAAACTCTGTTGGCGTTCTTGACCTTTGACGGGTAAGAAACCTTCAAATACAAATCTCTCTGTAGGTAATCCTGATGCAGTTATGCCAACAATGCAGGCAGTCGGGCCGGGAATCGGAATAATGTTAATATTAGCATCGGCGCAAGCTTTGACCAACTCGTATCCGGGGTCAGAAATTCCCGGCATTCCGGCATCGGTGACGAGGGCGATATCTTTGCCTAAATGCAGTTTGTCGATGAGTTCGGGAAGCCGCTGGTGTTGGTTATGTTCGTGATAGCTGATTTGGGGCGTTTTGATTTGGAAATGGTGCAAAAGTTTGCCTGTATGGCGGGTATCTTCGGCGGCGATGAAGTCTGCTGTTTGCAAGATTCGGATGGCGCGAAAGGTCATGTCTTCGAGGTTGCCGATCGGGGTTCCTACGATGTAAAGTGTTCCTGTATTGGGATTTGCTTGCATTTTAAGATTTGGCTTTTTTAACCGCAGATAAAGCACGGGCGGGACGCCCATGCCACACATTTAAGAAGATATGAAAACGGGATTGTTTTTGGGATTGGCGACTTTAGATTTAGTTTATTTGGCCGGGAAGCCTCCGGGTGAAAATCAGAAAGTTGTTGCTTCTGATTGTACCATTGCTGCGGGCGGGCCGGCGGCGAATGCTGCGGTGACTTTTAGCTATTTGGGGAATGCGGCGGTATGGGCTGGCGTTTTGGGCACTCACGCGATCGCCCAATTAATTCGTGCAGACTTAGCGGAGTATAATGTCAGGATAATCGATTTGGAACCCGGGCGATCGCACTCGCCGCCAGTTTCCTCGATTATTGTAACTGAAGCAACGGGCGATCGATCGATAATTTCCATCAATGCTACGAAATCGCAAGTTGACAGTCAAACAATTAACCAGGATATTTTAACATCAGTTAATATTGTACTGCTTGACGGACATCAAATAGCAGCCAGCCAAGAAATTGCTCAACTTGCCAATTCAAAAAACATTCCCATTGTCCTCGACGGTGGCAGTTGGAAACCCGGATTAGAGGAAATATTGCCTTTCATTGAATGGGCGGTATGTTCCGATAATTTTCATCCGCCAGACTGCGAAAATTCAGAACAAGTCTTTGCTTACCTGTCAGCAGCCGGAATTTCCCATATTGCCATCACTCGCGGCGAAAAATCAATTTTATACCACAGCAATGGCACTTACGGCACTATAGAAGTACCTCAAATTCAAGCCACAGACACTTTAGGCGCTGGCGACATCTTTCACGGGGCTTTCTGTCATTATATTTTGCAAAATAACTTTACAGATACTCTTACGGCAGCGGTTAAAATCGCTTCCCATTCCTGCAAAAACTTCGGAACCCGCGCCTGGATGAATAAGGGTTAATTTTCAAGTAAAATTAACCAAACTATCCGGTTAAAACCGCTCAAAGCTAGAAAACTTGAACTGGCAACACTTGTTGAGTTAAAATCCTGACAGCAACCTCGACAAAATTTGAGAACTTCCCTCTTCTCTTTCTTCGCGTCCTTAGTGCCTTCGCGGTTCGTTAACAAAATTGCTATATTAGTAAGACAAGTTAAAGTCACACAAAACACTCCCAAAACAACATACCCGAATCATGCCTGACACCCAACCTCTAAGTATCACCCTTCCCCCTTTGCGGATTACCCTAACAGAACAGCAGCAAGTTAACCTAGAATGGCTGACACAAAACTTGCCCAATCTACTCACCCCAAGCAAACAAGAAGTCCCCGACAATATGAAACAGTGGGTGGCGGCGAACAAATTATTAAATCAACCCGATGCAGAAATCATTCAAGCCTTAATAAGTACCGGCATAGATGCGGAAACAGCCACCGCAGAAGTTAGGGAAATATCATCTCATCCCTACTTCCAAGCAGGCAGCCATTACGTCCAGTTATTGCAGAAATTAGAATCGCATCTCAGGATTAACAATCAATTAGCTGCATTGTCTTCCAAGTTTGGCACAATCGAACGCAAAAGCAGCCTTTCCAGAGAGTATTTTCTCGAAAATTACTACGCAAAAAATACTCCAGTAATTATTACCAACATCATGCACAACTGGAAAGCGTTGCAGTTGTGGACGCCGGAGTATTTGCAGCAAAAATACGGCGATGCAGAGGTACAAATTCAAGCCAACCGCAACTCAGACCCGAATTACGAAATTAAGATAGAAAATCACAAAAAAACAGTTTTTTTCCGCAAATATGTAGAGATGGTGGTCAATGGCGGGCCTAGCAACGACTACTACATGGTTGCTAACAACCAAACTCTGGAAAGAGAGGAATTTAAACCGCTATTTAACGACATTGAAATATTCCCAGAATACCTCAATCCCGCCGATACAAAAGGCAGAGTTTTCTTTTGGTTCGGCCCGAAAGGCACGATTACGCCACTCCACCACGACCCAGTTAATTTAATTTTAGCTCAAGTTTCGGGTCGCAAACTAATTAAATTGATTTCTCCGCAGCAAACACCTCTGCTTTACAATCACGTCGGCGTTTTCAGCAAAGTTGATGGCGAAAATCCCGATTATGACAAATACCCGCTTTACAGAGATGCGAAAATTATTGAATTGATTTTGGAACCGGGAGAAGCTATCTTTATTCCTGTCGGTTGGTGGCATCATGTAAAATCATTGGAAGTTAGTATTTCGGTCTCGTTTACTAATTTTGTGTTTCCCAATTATTATGAATGGAAATATCCTCATATTAATTGGTAACTTTGCCAAGAGGAAGAAGGAGGCAGAACCCATTGGTGACAAATTAAGACTAAAACCCATATAAATGTCGCTTTTTATCTAGTCTAGATCCCCCTAAATCCCCCTTAATAAGGGGGACTTTGAAAACGCTCTTGTCCCCCCTTTATTAAGGGGGGTTAGGGGGGATCTAGACTTCGATAAAAACAAGAGATACAGTCGGTTTGACGTTAAGTTGTCACCAATAAACTCTGCTTGGAAGTGAAATCGGCGTTCATCTGCGGTTCAAAAAAAGAAATTCATGAAAAATCTCGAAGAAATCAGCGAAATTTCCCGATCGATCGCCTGGAGTGCATCAGATATCCTACAATCCTATTATCGGCAGGACTCCAATACTCCTAACCTCGACATCCAAGAGAAAAAAGATGGCCCGGTCACCGCCGCCGATGTCGCTGTCAATTCTTACATCCTCGACGAATTGCAATCGGCTTTAGGGAATGCAGAATTTGGCTATCTCAGCGAGGAAACTTACAAATCTTATTTGAAAACCAACGGTCAAGTTCCCTTACCTCAAAGTTGGGTTTGGATTATTGACCCTTTGGATGGAACGCGAGATTTTATTGACAGGACAGGGGAATTTGCCGTTCACATTGCTTTAGCGTTCGAGGGAAGACCGGTATTGGCAGTTGTGGCTTGGCCCCAACTGCAAAAGATTTATTACGCAATCCGCGATGCGGGTGCTTTTGTGGAAAATCGGGACGGTTCTGCGGTCAAATTGCAGGTTTCTGCGCGAAATATAGTGGCAGATTTATCTATAGTAACTAGCCGCAGTCACCGGGACGATCGCTTTAATCAATTGTTACAAAAATTGCCTTGTCAAAATCAAATAGCTGTCGGCAGTATTGGCTGTAAAATTGCGACAATTGTGGAACAAAAGGCTGATGTTTATATTGCGCTTTCGGGAAAGTCTGCGCCTAAAGATTGGGATTTGGCGGCGCCAGAATTGATTTTGACGGAAGCGGGCGGTCGATTTACTCGTTTTGACGGTTCTGCTTTGCAATATAACCGGGGAGATGTGAGTCAGTGGGGGGGTTTGTTGGCGAGTAACGGTTGCTGTCACGCTGCTATTTGCAGGGAAGCTGAGGCGATTTTAGCAGGGATAGATGCGAGTTTGAAGTAAGTGCGACGATCGCCCGTAAACATGGTAAGGAATAACTGGTAGGGGCGACTTTTACCATAAATCTTGGCAATCGCTAACATTATACATCAACCCGCCCCTCGCACATATGTATCAAAAATCCCGCTCATAATATTTCAGTCTAATCACACTTGCTATTGAACGGTTTTTGTGTTATGTCATCCACCTCGCGCTGGCTCATCCGTAATATTACTTAATAAAATCCCCCATCTTTATCGAAACTTTAAATAAAAAGGTGTTTATAAAGAGTAGAAGTTCACGGGGTTAGCGTGGCAGAAGAGAAGGAGGAATCCGACCAGAACGAGTACTCAAGACAGATTCAGT
>NZ_JAUBSF010000014.1:0-105228 GCF_036704615.1 Microcoleus sp. K4-B3 | reverse complement strand
CGGCTTTTGTACCGGTAGTTGAGCAGATAAAAAAAAGCCTATATGTGGTGTCACATGAGTCAAAACTTGGTCTCTAACTGCGATTTCAATATCTTCTAATGTCTGGAAGGTATCAGGATTAGAATCATCATAGAGTAGGGCAGAAATAGCATCTAAATGTGTTTTAATTGCTTGTTGTTGTTCAGGTGTCATGATTATATATCAAGTGGGAAGAGATGATAATTATCGCCTATTATACTGATGATCGATAAAAAAGTCATTCTGGGTTCACGAGTATTTATACTCATCGCAAAAGTGACACGCTCCCAACTCTATCCCCAGAACATCAAGAAAATATTAGCATAATTAGGAGCAGCGGAGAACACCTGCTCACCCTGATTAATAACGTGCTGGATTTATCTAAAATTGAATCGGGGCGCACCACCCTCAATCCCCATAAAATCGACCTCTATCGTCTGCTCAATGACTTAGAAGATATGTTTCAACTCAAAGCAGATGACAAGCACTTGCAGTTGGTTTTTGACCGCAGTCCCAATGTGCCACAATACATAGAAACTGACGAGTTAAAGTTGTGGCAAATCTTAATTAATCTGCTCAATAACTCTCTTAAGTTTACTGATGAGGGCGGTGTAGCGGTCAGAGTTAGCAAGCAGTCATTAGGCAAAAATCAGCAGGCAGAAAGGGGGAAATTCGATCTGTCGGCAGCATCAAAAAATACAGAAACTCCAGCAAGTAATGGTTCTAAAATATCTCAAGTCAGTCAGTCGAACAACCAGATTATTGCAACCGCAAATGACGATTTAGCTTCTAACTCTTCCTTCTTACTTCATTTTGAAATCGAGGATATTGGTTCCGGTATTGCTACCAATAAATTAGACGATCTTTTTGAACCTTTCGTGCAAACCAAGACAGGCAAAAATTCGCAAGAAGGTACAGGCTTGGGATTGCCAATTAGCCGCAATTTTGTGGAATTAATGGGCGGCGAAATGAGTGTCTGTTCTGCTGTTGGAAAGGGAACTAATTTTAAGTTTGACATTCAAGTTATTGCGGTCGATGCGGCCGATATTGAAAGCCGAAAACCGACCCGCAATGTTATTGCTTTGGAACCCAACCAACACACCTATCGAATTTTGATAGTAGACGATAAACCGCTAAACCGCCAACTGTTAATTAAAATTTTTTATCCTCTGGGTTTTGAACTGAAAGAAGCTACTAACGGTCAAGAAGCTATTGAGATTTGGGACAGTTGGGAACCGCATTTAATTTGGATGGACATGAGAATGCCCGTGATGGACGGCTACGAAGCGACGCAATACATTAAAACCACTATTAAAGGTCAAGCTACTGCCATCGTTGCACTGACTGCGAGCGTTTTGGAGGAAGAACGGGCAGTTATTTTATCGGCGGGCTGCGATGCTTTTATGCGGAAACCTTTCCGGGAAGCTGATATTTTTGATGCTATGCACAAACATATCGGAGTGCGCTATCTTTATGAAGATCCGGGTCAAACTAATTTATTGGCTATCAAAGAGGGCGATCGCGCAATGACTGCGGCTGATTTCGTGAAATTGCCTGACTCGCTGGTAGCTGATTTAAAGCTGGCGATACTGAATGCAGATATGGATTTAATTGATAGATCGATCGAGCAAATTCGATTAAAGGATGCTGTAACGGCTGGTGCGATCGCGAATTGTATAGAAAATTTCGAGTACGACAAAGTTTTAAAGTTAATCTCTCAAAGAAAATCAAATGAATAACGACCTTCTCAGCACCGATCGGGGTAATATTTTAGTAGTTGACGACACCCCAGCTAATTTGCGCCTCCTAGCCGGAATTTTGAATGGCAAGGGCTATAAAGTCCGCCCCGTACCTAGCGGCGAGTTAGCGCTTTCGGCGGCAAAAGGTATGCCTCCCGATTTGATTTTGCTGGATATTATGATGCCCGAAATGAATGGGTACGAAGTTTGCGAAAAAATCAAAGCTGATGAACGCACTCGCGACATTCCGGTGATTTTTATTAGCGCGATTAATGACGTACTAGATAAAGTCAAAGCCTTTGCTGTGGGCGGGATAGATTATATTACCAAGCCCTTTCACGTGGAAGAGGTTCTAGTTAGGGTAGAAACCCATTTAGCAATCTGCCAGTTGCAAAAAAAGCTCCAACAGAAAAACGATGAACTGACTGTCACTTTAGACCAACTGCAAGCTACTCAAAGTCAATTAGTGCAATCGGAAAAAATGGCCGCATTAGGGCAATTAATTGCGGGCATTGCTCACGAAATTAATACGCCACTGGGGGCGATTCGATCGTCTATTGGAAATATTACCAGCTTTTTGGATAACAATCTCGAAAGTTTGCCAGTTTTTTTCAAAGAACTGTCAACCGAACGCCAGCAGGATTTCGTGAGTTTGATGTACAGTTCCAGCCAACAAACTTACTCTTTATCTACGCGAGAAAAACGGGGATTGAAAAAAGATGTGAAGCAGCAATTAGAGTCGGAAGGGATTGACAATGCTGACAGCATTGCTAGCATTTTAGTCAATATCGGATTGCAGGGAAATTTGCAACAATTCTTGCCGTTGCTCAAAGACCCTGACAGCGAAAATATTATAAAAACAGCCTATGACTTTGCTAGCATTCACAGAAGCGCCCGAACCATCGCTACCGCTACTGAACGCGCTGCAAAAGTCGTCTTTGCCCTGAAAAATTATGCGCGTTACGATGTAAATGGGGAAAAAATACAGGTGAATATTACCGAGGGAATTGAAACTGTATTAACTCTTTATCAGAACCAGATCAAGCAGGGTGTAGAAGTCGTCAGAAACTATCAAGCTCAATTGCCTGCGGTACTGTGTTATCCCGACGAACTCAATCAAGTTTGGACGAATTTACTTCACAATGCCTTACAAGCGATGGACAATCAAGGAACTTTAACACTTGACGTGGTAGAGCAAGATACCAATATCCTGGTAAAAATTACTGACAGCGGTAAGGGGATTCAACCGGAGATTTTTATGAAAATTTTTGATCCGTTTTTTACGACCAAACCTGCGGGAGAAGGCAGCGGGTTGGGATTGGATATTGTCAAAAAAATAATTGAAAAACATCAGGGTAGAGTTGATGTGGAGTCGGTGCCCGGTAAAACAGCATTTACAGTCTCTTTGCCGATTAATTTAACGGAGTAGGTAAAGCGCCGCAGACTGAAGTCTGGGGCTAAAAATTTGCAGTCTAACCGCGCGGGATGTAGAATTTGGAAAACGGTGTGCTTACCCATCGGGGTTGACTCTGCCACACTAAAGAAGGAAACTAGCGATGTCTAAACCAGCAATTTTGTGCGTTGACGATGAAGTAGGGGTATTGGAAAGTCTGGAAATTGAACTGCAACAGGCATTTAACGGTAAATATATTTGCGAATTTGCTGAAAGTGCTGCCGAAGCCCTAGAGATTATTGAAGAGCTATGTGAAGCTGATGTTAACATTCTAGTGATTGTCTCTGATTGGTTGATGCCCGGGATGAAAGGAGATGAACTGCTGATTATAATTCATCAAAAATATCCGCAAATTGTGAAAGTGATGCTGACGGGACAAGCAGACAAAGAAGCAATCGAACGAACAAAAATTCAAGCAAATCTTCATGCTTTTATACAAAAACCTTGGGAAAATCAAGAATTAATTGAAGCGATTAATTCTGGTCTAGCAAATTTATGAAAAAACCCGTTATTATTTGTGTTGATGATGAGCAGACTATACTCGATAGTCTGGAAATAGACCTGCTAAAAGCCTTTGAAGATAAATATTTAATTGAAACGGCCCAAAGTGGCGAAGAAGCTTTAGAGTTGCTGTCAGAACTTTTAGCAGAACAGTATGAAGTTCCTTTGGTTATTTCGGATCATATCATGCCTAATATGAAAGGAGACGAACTATTAAGGAGCGTTCATGCTATCTCGCCAAACTGTCTCAAGATTATGCTGACGGGGCAGGCAGATTTGGAGGCGGTAGCCAATGCTATTAACTATGCTAAATTGTACCGATACATACCTAAACCTTGGCAATGTGATGACTTAAAATTAACTGTTACTGAGGCAATATACAGATACTTTCAAGATAAACAATTAGCTGAAAAACAAAGAGAACTTCAGGAAATGAATCAGGAGTTGGTAAAATTAAACCGCAAGCAGGCAATGCTGATTGCCAAACTCCATGAAAACGAAAGTCGCTTGACTCAATATTTAGAAGCTATCCCCTTGGGCGTGTGTGTACTTGATGCAAACGGGCAATCTTTCTACGCTAATCAGAAGGCGCGGGATGTATTTGGCAAAGGCACTGTGCCGCATATTAATTCAGAGCAAAAAGCAGCAATTTATCAATTCTATAAAGCCGGAACTAATCAGAGATGCCCCGTGGAAGACTTGCCAATTATGCGGGCACTTCGGGGCGAAAATGTGCGGACTGAGAGTGTAGAAATTCGTACAGCTAATAAGATTATTCCTGTAGAGAGTTGGGCGACTCCAATTTATGATTCTACAGGCGACATTTCCTATGCGATTATTGCTTTTAGTGACATAACTGAACGCAAGGAAGCTGAAGCGGCGCTAATTCAAGCTGAAGAGAAGTATCGCGGGATATTTGAAAATGCTCTAGAAGGTATTTTTCAGACGACGCCGGACGGATATTTTATCAGTGCGAATCCTGCTCTGGCGGAAATTTACGGCTACGATTCTGCGTCAGAATTGATAGAAAGTATTAATGATATTCAGCAGCAATTGTACGTGGAACCCAACCGCCGTCAAGAGTTTCTGGCGCTGATGAAACAGCACGGTACTCTGTGTGAGTTTGAGTCTCAGGTTTACTGTCGAGATGGCAGCATTATCTGGATTTCTGAGTATACGCGCACAGTTTATGATGCTAACGGTGAAGTGCTTTACTATCAGGGTTTTGCTAAGGATATTAGTTTGCAAAGACAGGTGGAAGTGGAAAGACTCAGGTTTACTAATGATTTAGAAAAAGCTTTGGCAGCCGAAGAAAAGTTAAATGAGGCACTGTCAGAAAACGAAAGCCGATTGACTCAATTCCTGGAAGCGATGCCAGTGGGAATATTTGTTGTCGATGGTAACGGTAAACCTTTTTACATGAATTCTTGGGGCGAAAGGATACTAGCCCAAGGTTTAATTTTTGATGGGGGTACTGACCAATTTCCTGAAGCTTATCATTTTTACGACGCTGGAACTAATCAACTGTATCCGAGGAATAGCCAACCGATTGTTCGGGCGTTGCGGGGAGAATTTGTGCGTATGGACGATCTAGAAATTCATGGGTCGGATCGGATTGTGCCGATCGAGGTTTGGGCGACTCCAATCTACGACGAACGGAAAAACATAGTTTACGCGATCGCAGCTTTTCAAGACATCACAGAACGTCAAGAGGTAGAAACCGAGCGCCGCCAATTCACAGACGAGTTGGAAAAAGCTTTAGCAGCGGAAGAAAAATTAACAGATGCTTACGGGCGGTTTGTGCCGCACGAATTTCTCCACTTTCTGGGATATGAAAGTATTCTGGAAGTAAAATTAGGCGATCAAGTACAGAAAGAAATGTCGGTGCTGTTTTCAGATATTCGCAATTTCACTTCGCTTTCTGAGACAATGAATCCCGAAGAAAATTTTCAATTTATTAATGCTTATTTGTCGCGGATGGAACCTGCAATTACTGACAATTTTGGTTTTATTGATAAATACATTGGCGACGCGATTATGGCGCTGTTTGATGGCAGTGCTGACGATGCTGTGAAAGCTGGAATTGCTATGTTAGAACAGCTTAACGAGTATAATATTAGTCGCAATCGACCCGATCGCCCGCCGCTGCAAATTGGCATTGGAATCAATACGGGTTCTTTGATGTTAGGCACGGTTGGCGGCCAAAGCCGGATGGACAGCACGGTGATTAGCGATGCGGTAAACTTAGCCTCCCGCGTGGAATCTTTGACTAAAGAGTATGGAGTTTCAATGTTAATTACTCACAATACTTTTATACAGTTGAACGATATTTATGATTTTAGGTTGATCGATCGCGTCAAAGTTAAAGGCAAATCGCGAATGGTAACAGTTTATGAAGTATTTTCGGCCGATCCGGCAGAGTTACGACTGAAAAAGTTAGAGACAAAGACTATCTTTGAGCAAGCTTTGGTACTCTACAATAGTGACAGGTGTGTCGAAGCTAAAAGATTGTTTTCGGCGTGCTTGGACATCAACCCTAAGGATAAGGTAGCTCAAATCTATATGCAGCGGTGTCTGAAAGGGGCGATCGCTCGTGCATAATACCATTTTAGATTTAGATTGTATAATTGGGAATGACTTATTCCATAAGGATTTGGACTTTGCCTACAGTTGTCTTCTTTTTTGAAACTGGTCTAATCATTGTTTAGACAGGCAGAAAAACGCAAACTATTGTTTCTTGCTGCGGCAAACTTTCTATTTTAAATCCTCCTCCGTGCAATTCTGCAAGGCGTTGAACGATAGCCAAACCCAATCCTAAACCTGCTTGTTGGTAAAGTTTGCGATCGAACTGTCTGTAAGCTTCTAGGTGTGCAATCTGATCGGCAGTCATGCCGCGGCCTTGGTCTTTTACAGATAGAACAAAAGTCTGGTTTTCCACCAAAGTGCTTAAGAAAACAGGCGTTCCTTCTAAAGAAAATTTGAAGGCATTGTCCAATAGTTCCTCAACAATTTTTGTGAGTCTGATAGAATCCATAGCCACCGACGAATCTTGCAAATTTAATTGTAAATCGTCTGTTCTATTCGCGTGTTTCGCTTGCTGCCGCGCTTTTTGAGTCAGCAAAGATTTTACGCAGCTAAATTCGCTATTGCGCATCTCCTTTAGCAGTTCGGGATTTGTGGCTGCTATCTCCAGTTCTGCATACAGCAAAAAGTTCTGAATCAGCCTGTACAAGCGATGGCCGGAAGTTTGGATTTGACCGATCATCTCTAAGATATCTGATTCCTCTAAGACATGATATTCTGACAAAATTAGCTCGGAAAAACCCATAATTGCATTCAAAGGAGTCCGCAATTCGTGGGGGAGCGACATACTAATGTTGGTGCGCAATTCGTCTAGCGTTTTTTGAGATTGCCTGCTAACTGTTTTCTGTTTTTCAAGTCTAATAGCAATTGCTTTGAGCAGTTCTTGCGGCGTACAAGGCTTAGTAATGTAATCGTCTGCTCCCAATTCCATGCCCGTGCGAACGTCACTTTTATCGGCTTTTGCTGTGAGAAAAATAAACGGAATTGTGGCAGTCAGAGGTTCGGATCGCAAAGCTTTGAGGACGCCGTGACCGTCAACTTCCGGCATCATCATGTCGCACAATATTAAATCTGGGATTTGTTCGATCGCCAGTTTGATGCCGACGTTGCCGTTAATCGCTCCAATTCCTTCAAAATTCTCGGCTTCGAGCAACTCTAAAATATTTTCTCTAATCGATTCTTCGTCTTCAATTACCAAAATTTTTGCCACGGTTATTGCTCCTTTTAGTTAGTAGTTTGTTGAAATAACCTGCGTTCAGACAGTTGACAAATTTGTTTATTTATGAACTTAATTGATCCTTAAGCTGCGGATGTTTTTAGTTGATATAGCAACCGCCAAGACGCTTAGGACGTTCTTAATGACCCTTTCCCCATGCGGTCTATTGCTTTTTTCTTATTTCATAGATAACTAAAGCCTTCTTCTTCCTTCTTGGTGACCTCGGTTAGATCCGTTACATCCGAAGAAAGCAAATCTGTTGCTGAACTTCCTTCTGCCTTCTGCTATAATTCAGTTGTTATATGCTAGCGCAAATTAAAGGCAAGGTAATAGTGAAAGTTGTGCCTTTTCCTTCTTGAGTATAGATCGCGAGTTTGCCACCGTGAAGCTCCACAGCCCTTTTCACAATTGCTAAACCAAGACCTGTTCCCGAAATAGTACCGACATTGGTAGCTCGGTAAAAAGTTTCTAATATCCGCTCTAAATCGGCTTGAGGAATCCCGATCCCCCGGTCTTGAACTTGAAAAACAGCTTCTTTGTTTTGACACTTGAGGTGCAAGCAAACTGTACTGGCGACGGGAGAATATTTGAGGGCATTGGAGAGGACATTTCCCAATATTTGCTGCAGGAGTTTTTCATCCATTTGAGCGTCGCAGTTGCCACCTTCATGTTGAAAGGTGATCGGGTGTTGATTGCTGTCGTTGAGCTGCTGCTCTTCTACCAGTTGACGGCAAAATTTTTCGAGGTTTAAGGAAACCGGTTGAAACTGCAAGGTATTTGCTTCTATTTTGCCAATTACGAGGATATCTTCTAATAACTCTGTCATGCGTTTAATGGCTAATTGAATCCGCACAAAATGAGTAGCTTTTTTATCTTCTGACCACTGAAAACTGTAATCTTGCAGCAATCCAGCCGAAAATTGGATGGTTGTCAAGGGGGTGCGGAACTCGTGGGAAACCATTGTGACAAATTTAGCTCGCAGTTCTGAAAGTTCCTTTTCTCGTGCGAGTGCTTTGAGAATTTCGGCTTCTGCTCGTTTGCGATCGCTAATGTCACGGGCTTCAGCAATCAGCAGCAAAACTTGTCCAGTCTCATTTTTAACAGGTTTCAGTGAGAAATCAACTGTCACAACTTGGCCACTTTTGGCTAACAAGTCGATTTCGCTGCGGAAAAACTCGCCGCGACTTGCTTTGCCGATCGCGGATTGTAATTGTTCGGAAACCTGTAGCGACTGAGCCCAAATCGCTATTTCCCAAATCGGGCGGCCCACAATATCCTCCGATCGCAATCCGGCAAAATCGAGGGCTGTCTCGTTCACTTCCAGCACGATTCCTTCGGGAGTCAGCAGCTTTGTTAGCTGAAACGAAGAGTCAAAAATCGCCCGAAAACGCCGCTCGCTTTCTCGCAGCATTTGAAATGTTTGAGATCGTTCGATCGCGTAGCGGATGGTTCGCACTAATAATTGAGTAGTAATTTGACCTTTAACAATGTAATCTTGAGCTCCCAAGCGAACTGATTCAAGTGCGATCGCCTCATCGTCCCAGCCTGTCATTACCACCATTGCCGTATCCGGGGCAACTTCTCGCAGGCGAGTTAGGGTTTCCAAACCGCGGCTGTCCGGCAAAGAAAGATCGAGCAAAACTACATCAAAGGGTTGTTTACACAGTTGTGCGATCGCCTCATGCAGGAACTCAACAGACACCAGTTCCCACTGGACACCCACAGATACTTCTAACAGTTCTGCAAGCAAATCAGCATCAGCAGGATTGTCTTCTACTAACAGAATCTTAATCCACATAGCTTATACGTTTTTGACTGTAAAATTTTCTCTCTACCCATCTCAGGTTAAACTTTTTTGCTTTCCCTTGCCATTTTTAACTTGAAAATTATTATTTGGGAACTGTCACCACCACCGGCCACCAATCCTCAATCCATTTTACCAGCTTAGCGACTTGACTAAAATCGACAGGCTTAGGAATGCAGCACCGGGCTAACAGGGCATAAGACTTGAGAATCTCTTCATCCGCTGCTGAGGTTGTCATAATTACCACCGGAATCATTTTTAACTTGGGTGCTGAGTTAATTTCTGCCAACAATTCTCAACAACTTTTTTTAGGCAAATTCAAGTCAAGCACAATTAAATCAGGAGGAGCTACGTTCACATACAAATCTTATTGCTTCAAAAAATTTATTGCTCACACCTCATTTTCCATTATTGTGCAACTTGTTAAAAAATTTGCTTGGCGTCAGACTTTCTCAAGCCAAGTCATACTCTTTGAGATTTGAGATTTGAGACTTCGGCGTGAGTCCTCAGTCGAAGGATTTTAGATTGGGAAATGAGTGATGACTATCGGGCTTTGGATCGCGGGCTTACAGTGGCATTTTTTTGAAAACTGGTATCAGCATCGCTGGGCGGATATTCTACCAGCAGAATGTCAAGACGTTTAAAAAATTTTATATCGCCGATCGGCAAAGTATCTGTTCGTTTAATTTAAAGGAAGTTGGACGACTGCCAGCCAGAATTCCTCAATTAACCTGATAACTTTAGTAAATTGTACGAAATCTACTGGCTTGGTAATATAACAGTTGGCGTGCAGCGAGTAGGACTTGATAATGTCCTCTTGGGCGGCTGAAGTGCTGAGAATCACTACTGGAATTAGTTTTAAACTTTGGTCTGTCTTAATTTCTGTTAGCACTTCTACGCCACTTTTTTTGGGCAAATTCAAATCAAGCAAAATTAAGTCGGGACGGGGTACGCTGAGATAGGGTTCTTTTCTGCGCAAAAACTTCATTGCTTCGACTCCATCTTCGACAAAATGCAAGTTATTCAATATTTTACCCTGGCCGAGAGCTTCTATTGCCAAATCGGCATCGCTGGGAGAATCCTCAATCAGCAGAATCTCTATGGGTCTAACACTGCTTCGATGGCTCATAACCGGGGTATCCTTATTGATTATAAAAAAAATTGAATTTTGAGTCTTCAGGTACTAATTATAGGAATAGTGAAGTAAAAAGTCGCTCCTTTTCCCTCCTGAGATTCCACCCAGATGCGCCCGCCGTGGCGTTCAACAATTCGCTTGCACATCGCCAAACCTATGCCTGTACCGGAATATTCGCGGCGGGAGTGCAGGCGCCCAAAAATGATAAAAATGCGATCGGCATACTCCGGATCGATGCCAATGCCGTTATCGCGGACGCTGAACACCCATTCGCTCTCTTGCCTGCAGGCAGCGATATGAATCAACGGGATATCTTGGCGGCAAAATTTGATGCTGTTGGCGATCAAATTTTGGAATAATTGCACCAGTTGAAATTCATCCGCCATCACGGTTGGCATCGCGTCCCAAGTGATGACCGCTTTCTTTTCCGCGATCGCAATTTGCAAATTAGACAAACTTTGCTTCACAGCAGCGTTGCAGTCCGCCTCCTCAAACTCCTGACCACTCGTTCCCAGGCGCGAATACGCCAACAAATCGTTAATTAACTGTTGCATTCTGCTGGCGCCATCGACAATATAATTAATATATTTATTTGCGCGATCGTCCAAATTTCCTTGATAGCGCTGGGCCAGCAATTGAGTGTAACTGGTAACGGCTCGGAGCGGTTCTTGCAAATCGTGGGAAGCCACATAAGCAAATTGTTCTAATTCCTCGTTGGAACGCTTCAAATCTTCTGTAAGTTGCAGCATTTGCTGCTCGGCTTCTTTGCGGCTTGTAATGTTGTAAACCAAGGCGCAACAAGACAGCAGATTACCCTGGGAGTCCATGACTGGACTGGTAGACATATCAGTCCAAATATCTTTGCCGTCCTTGTTTTTGAATTTAAATTCGTGTTGTTCACCAATACCTTGCTTGCGCCGCTCGACATTATCAATAGCTTGTGGTTTTTCCTGTTCGTCCATGAAATCAAAAAGCGACCGCCCGAACATTTCTAATTCAGTATAGCCGAGCATTCGCGCCATTGCGTGGTTCACGTAAGTAGTGAGGGAATTGCTGTCAATTACCCAAATACCTTCTTCTGCTAATTCAACTATTTGTCTGTACTTAAATTCGCTTTCCTGCAACGCTCTTTCCGTTAGTTTGCGCTCGGTGATATCTTTCATAAAACAGTGGTTGCCGTTAAATATCCCTTGTTCGTCGCAAGCTTTTACCATTGTTACTTGCTTGTAAAAAAACGAGCCATTTTTCCGCACACCTCTAGTTTCAACTTCTACTTTGCCAGAAATTACCATTTCCTGATAAGCTGAGAGCATCATCTCAACATCGCCCGGATGTACGGTGAGCTGCCATCTCATGCCGAGCATTTCTTCTGGTTCGTAACCGCATCTATGAGCGTAAGCTCGGTTAACATTCACGTAGCGTCCCTCAATATCTAGCCGTGAAATGCCTTCCACCGTATTTTGCATGGCATTGGTGAGGTCGCGCAGCTCTTTTTCAGCTTGTTTGCGATCGCTAATATCCTGACCGATACCCAAAAAACCAGTGATATTTCCTTCAGGATCAAATAAGGCAGTCATCGACAATTGCACCGGAAACCGCGAACCGTCTTTGCGAATGTAACTCCATTCATTTTCGTCAGCTATTCCCCGGCGCGGCAAAGCAACAAAAACTTCTATTCCCGGCTCTATTTTTACTCCCAATTCTTGAGAAAGAATTTCAGCTCTTTTACCGATCTCCACAGGATCGTGAATTATTGCTGGCGTGACTTTTCCCACCACTTCTTCGGGGGAATAGCCTAAAAGTTTCTGTGCTGCGCGATTAAATGTTTTAATTGTACCGTCGGGATCTGTAGAAATAATTGTGTAGTGAGCGCTGTTAAGAATTGCATTTTGCAGTTGCGTCAATTCCAACAAAGTTATCGCAATTCTTTGTCGGTAGGCTATTTCTTCTGGCAATGAGTGGTGAGAAATTTCGATTTGAGCAATGCGCTCAGCAACTCGATGTTCCAGAGTTTCATGGAGCAGTCGATTTTCTGCTTCTACCTGCTTGCGTTCTGTAATATCAGTAATAGTACCAACATAACTTTTAACCTCCCCATTTTCTCCGATTATACCGACAGCTTGACCGAATACCCAACTGATTTTAGCGTGATTAATGCCTTGAAAGCGGTACTCGCATTTAAACGGCAATTTCTCCTGCGCGGCGCTATACCATTCAGCAAAAACCCGCTGGCGGTCCTCTGGATGAACGGCTTGCAACCACCCTTTGCCCAAAGCTTTATCGCAGGCTATTCCCGAAATTTGAGACCAGCGCTCGTTGACATACAAGCAGTCTCCTAAAGCGTCTGCATAAAATATTCCTACCGGCGAAGCTTCAGTTAAAGTTTGATAGCGAGCTTCTGTTTTTCGGCGTTCAATGATTTCTTTTTGCAGTATTCGAGCGAGCATCTCTAATTGAGTTGGAGTGACGAGAGTTAATGCTTGGGGAACTAAAGGAATTAATGAAAAAGCTGTGTAAGCAGAAATCGCGGCGGTAATAATTTTCAGACAGCCAGAAACCCAATAAACAGGATGCCAAAGCGTCCAAATTTCCATTAGATGAGTAGTGCCACAGGAGATAATAAAGGCTGCGAACAGCCAAAAGATGTTGCGAAAGGGCAAGTCTTTTCCCTGAGTGATAATATAAATTAGCGATAGCGGTATTGAATAGTAAGCCAGGGCAATTATAGAGTCTGACACTACGTGGAGCGCGACTAACTCTCGCTGCCAAAGGTAACAGTGGCCGTGAGGAATATAATTTCCGGTGAATAACAGGTGATTTAAAAAATTCCAAATCATAAATGGAATGGGAATGGGGAATGGGTAATCGAGAATTGGTAATTGGTAATTGGTAAGCTGGAATTGGTAATTGGTAATTTAACCCAATGACTTATAACCTATCTCCAATCTTTGAAACATACAGTCTTGGACGCACGGGGGACTAAAAACCCGGTTTCTGGGTAGATGCCTCGTTACCAAACCGAATATTGTCTTATAAACTGGTTTTTATTTCCTAATTCTTAATATAGCAATTATCAATGATTCGCGAGCTGTAACGATCTCTAGGTTGGGTAGAACGAAGTGAAACCCAATATTCCGATTTTAGATTTGAGATTTTCCTTCCTTCTTCCTTCTTCCTTCTTTTTACCCGCTCAGCTTCGCCGCTATAGCCTTACTTCCTCTTTCTATAAAAAATGGGGCGAGCCAGAAGCCCGCCCCACCAAAATTATGCTGGTGCTATTAACCCAACAGCGCCTGAGCCTTAGCTACCACATTCTCAACGGTGTAGCCAAACTTTTCTAAAGCAACAGGGCCCGGTGCAGAAGCGCCGAATCGGTCGATGCTTATGCTGTCGCCTTCGGAGCCCAAATAACGTCCCCAGCCGAAGCTAGCAGCCGCTTCAACTGCCAAGCGTTTAGTAACAGCTTTTGGCAGTACAGATTCGCGGTAAGCGGCATCTTGTAAGTCGAACAATTCCCAGCAAGGCATCGAAACTACCCGCACTTTATTGCCTGCGGCGCGCAATTTTTCAGCGGCATCAACGCAGAGGTATGTTTCGCCGCCGGTGCCGATTAAAATGATGTCGGGAGTGCCGCCGTCGTCGGACAAAATGTAAGCGCCTTTGGCCGTTCCTTCGATCGAGCTTCCAGCCAAATTGGGCAAGTTTTGGCGCGACAGAGCCATTAATGTTGGGCGGGTGCGGCTTTCAACTGCCACTTTGTAAGCGCCGGATGTTTCGTTACCGTCTGCTGGGCGCATTACCAACAAATCGGGAATTACGCGCAGAGAAGCTAAAGTTTCAACTGGTTGGTGAGTCGGGCCGTCTTCGCCCAAAGCTACGGAGTCGTGAGTCATTACATAAATAACTCCAGCTTCCGAGAGTGCCGAGAGGCGAATTGCTCCCCGCATATAGTCAGCAAATACCAAGAACGTTGCGCAGTAAGGAATTAAAGCGCCGTGCAGTACCATACCGTTGGCGATCGCACCCATGCCGTGTTCCCGCACACCAAAGCGCAGGTTACGTCCTTCGTATTGACCTTTTTGGAAGTCTTTTTCACCCTTGAGCAAAGTCATGTTAGAAGATGCCAAGTCAGCGGAACCGCCGATCAATTCAGGTAAGACACCTGCCAAAGCATTCAAACATTTTCCAGAATGATTCCGAGTCGAATCTGCCTTATCTTCCGGCTTGTATGTCGGCAAAACTTGATCCCAACCTTCAGGAAGTTTGCCAGCAACCGTGCGCTCGTATTCTGCTGCTTCTGCTGGATATGCTGCTTTATAAGCATCAAAAGCTTTCTGCCATTCTTGCTCAGATTGAGCGCCACGTTCGACTGCTTTGCGGAAGTGTGACAAAGCATCATCAGGAATCTCAAACGGTGCGTGTTCCCACTTCAAGAAATCGCGAGTTGCTTTCACTTCATCGCCACCCAAAGCAGCACCGTGAGCGCTGTAAGAATTCCGCTTGTTGGGAGAACCGTAACCAATGATGGTGCGGACTTTAATCATGGACGGTTTGTCCGTGACTTTTTTGGCTTCTTCAATAGCTTTGTGAACTGCTTCTAGGTTAGTATCTTCGTCTAGAGCGGTATTGTCTACTGTAATAACGTGCCAATTGTAAGCTTCAAAACGCTTGCCGACATCTTCAGTAAAGGCCAAGCTTGTGTCGCCTTCAATAGAAATGTGATTGTCATCGTACAAGGCAATTAATTTGCCGAGTCCGAGGTGTCCGGCCAAAGAACAAGCTTCGCCAGAAACACCTTCCATGTGGCAGCCGTCACCCATGATGACATAGGTGTAGTGGTCAACAATTGTGTGGTCTGGCTTGTTATACTTAGCAGCGAGGTGAGCTTCTGCCATTGCCAAACCTACGGCATTAGCAATTCCTTGTCCCAGGGGGCCGGTGGTAACTTCTACGCCTTCGGTCATGAAGTTTTCGGGGTGTCCGGGGGTTCTGGATTCCCACTGGCGAAATTGCTTGATGTCGTCGAGGGTGACGCTATCGTAGCCGGTCAAGTACAGGAGGGCGTACTGCAGCATACAGCCGTGGCCGGCGGAGAGGACGAAACGATCGCGATTAAACCACTTGGGGTTTTTGGGGTTGAACCGCATGAACCGATCCCACAGCACGAAGGCCATAGGGGCAGCGCCCATCGGCAGTCCCGGGTGTCCTGATTTTGCTTTTTCTACCGCATCGATGGCCAAAAAGCGGATAGAGTTGATGCAGAGTTCTTCGAGTGATTGGGTTGCAACAGCCATAATTCTGGTTTTTATATGTTAAGAGAGAGTGTGTGTGGTCGATTCTGACAGAGGTGCGATGAGCCGAGTTCGATCGCTCGCGTTTCTGCTGTTCAGTTTCTGTGGAACTGCCGTGAGGCTGCACTACATATCATCTCACCTGTTGCGATCGACAGACAACTTAATTTTTTAATGTTTCGACCGCTTTGTGCAGTCGATCGTAAATTGTTATCGGAGATATTTCTGGGGCGAGTGCGGCTCTGTGCGATCGGACTACGAGAGGGTGTAATTTATTATTTGGCAAATTGGCTCTCAAAGCCGCCCAGTTATGATAGAGTTTGGTGTTTCTGACATCTTGCAGCTTTGTCACGAACAGGCAAGATGCCTGTGAAGCGAAGAGTGAATTGTCTTGTGGGGCGTTGCTCCGACGCCGCCCGATCGCACGATCGCCAGAATAGTGCAAGATGTCAGATATTTGTAATTTTAATCAGGCAATAACTAATGACTCTCAGTGAAGCCGAAGTCCGCAGTCAAAAAGTAGACGAACTGCGATCGCAAGGCATAGAACCGTATCCCAGTGAATCCTACGCGCGATCGCACACAGCCAAGCAAGTTCGCGAAATATTTAGTCAGCCGGGAAAAGAACTCCAAAACGGAGAAACTGACCCCGAAGAAATTTCCCTCCGATTAGCCGGCCGCATCACTTCCAAGCGAGACAGCGGCAAAATTGGTTTCATCGATTTAAAAGACGCCACAGACAAAATTCAACTCAAAATCGAGAAAGCAATCGTCACCGGCGAAGTCGGTTTGAGCTTTGAACAAATTAAAAAATTGCTCGATGTCGGCGATTTTGTCGGCGTCGAAGGTATCGGCTGCCGCACCCCCAGGGGAGAACTTTCTATTTTAGTGAGGGAATTCAAGCTTTTATCAAAAGCTACCATTCAATTTCCCGATGCTTATTATGGAATTAACGACCCCGAAGTTTGCCGCCGTCACCGCGAAATGGATTTGGCAAGCAACCAAGATGCGCTCAACCGTTTTATGCTGCGCAGCCGCATCGTCCAAAGCATCCGTTCCTATCTCTGGCAAGCCGATTTTTACGAAATAGAAACGCCGACACTGCAAGCTATTTACGGCGGTGCTGCCGCTAAGCCATTCATCACTCACCACAATGCTTTGGAAGTGGATTTGTATTTGCGAGTCGCTCCAGAACTGTTCTTAAAGAGAGCAATTTGCGGCGGTTTCGAGCGAGTTTTTGAACTAGGAAAAGCCTTTAGAAATGAGGGAATTGACAGCACCCACAATCCAGAGTTTACCTCTTTAGAAGTTTACCAAGCTTATGCTGATGTTTTCGACATTTTAGGAGTTGTAGAAGATGTGATTTGTTTCGCGGCGGCGGCTGTATTTGGGGATGTCAAGGAAATTGAAAATCAGGGAGAAACTATTAGTTTAGAACGCAAGTTCGACTACAGCGAAAAATATCCCGGTTTCAGTGGCAAACACTGGCAAGTGAAAACGATGGTAGAAGCTGTCAGAGACGAGTTTGGGCTGGATTTTGACAGTTTGGACTTGGAAAGTGCGATCGCCTCTGCAACCAAGCTAGAATTGCACCTGTCTAAGTTAGAACAACAGAGTTTAGGCTACGTGCTGTATGCGGTTTTTGACAAATTAGTTGTTCCCAAACTAATTCAACCTACATTCATCATCGACTATCCCGTCGAAGTCAGTCCTTTAGCAAAAGGACATCGCAGCAAGCCGGGATTTGTAGAACGTTTCGAGCTCTTTATCAACGGTACAGAATACTCGAACGGCTTCTCAGAATTGAACGATCCGAAAGAGCAAAGAAAGCGGTTTGAGGAACAGTTGGCGCAGAAAAATGCCGGCGATGACGAAGCGCATCCAATGGATGAAGATTTTATTCAAGCGCTATCTTTGGGAATGCCTAATTGTGCGGGAATGGGCATCGGTGTAGACAGATTGGTGATGCTTTTAACTAATACTCAAAGCATCCGCGATGCGGTGATGTTCCCGACAATGCGGCCAGTCAAAGATTGATTGGAGTAGCTTTTTTGCAGATGTCTAATAAGTACATGGGGTTTTTTTAACCGCAGATATCAGCGGATTAACACAGATAAACGCAGATGAAATTCCATCTGCGTTTATCTGCGGTTAAAAAAACATTTTTAAGATCACCGCATAAACGAACCGACAACACCATTCAAATCTTCAGCCAAAGGATTTCCCAAAGCCTTAAACTTCCACTCGCCGCCTTCTCGATAGACTTCTCCCATCAACATATTTAATTTTCCTTCATAAGACGGGTCATTTGACAAGCGATAGCGAGCTATTTCTTTGCCTGCGGCATCTACAGCTCTTACAAAAGCATTTTCTACCAGGCCAAAATGCTGTTTTCTCTCTTTCCCATCGTAAATATTAACTCCCAAAATTATTCTGTGATATTGTGCTGGCAAAGAACTCAGTTTCACCAATATTTGTTCGTCGTCTCCGTCTCCCGCCCCGGTGAGATTGTCGCCTGAGTGAACAACTGTTTTGTCCTTTGACTCCAAATGAGAGTAATAAATTACATCTTCTTTGTAGTTCTTTAATTTGCCATTTTCACCCAGCAGCAGAGCGTAGGAATCTAAGTCAAAATTGGCACCGCTGCTGCGGCCGAAAAGACCTTTTTTAGCTTGTGCAACATCCCAGCCCAAAGCCATTGTCAGTCTGGACAAGTCGTATTCGCTTTTGCTGAGAACGATCGATTGTCCTTTTGTCAAGTTGATAGCCATAGTTTTGTGATTTTGTAAGGTGTATAGTGAAGTTCAATGATTGCCCTAAGCTAGCATTTTGTTTGCCTGCAAAAGCTGTTTCTAGGGTAAGAGATTTTTGATTCGCGCTGATTTTACCCAATGCGGATATTCTGCTGTCAACAGATCGTATAATTCCTCATCGGCAATATGTTCCGGGTCTTCTAAACTGAAGAAATCTGCGTTGTCTAGGTAGCGATCACCCATTTCGTCAAGCTGTTCTAAAAAGCTAAAATCGCTCGCTACGGCTCTTGCTAACCACCCGCGAGTTCCCTTACTTTTGACATCTTTCTGCGACTTGCCGATCGCCATAAACTGCCAAAATATCGGCTCGTGGGACGACCATTGTAGCTGCTTCTTGCTTTCCGATTCGTCCGCAGTTTCTCCATCAGTTACAAACATCACGTAGACAGGTCGATCGGCTTTAATAGCTGCGTAGCGCCTGCTACCGCGACCGTCAGGAAAATAGAACTTTCTAATTTCCTTCATCACTTTACCGTAGTAAGTACCTCCTTCTAAAGGATACTGTTGCAGTATATGGTGAATGAAGTTTGAGAAATTGTCGATCGACATTTCACCGGGATTGTGGGGGTTGACTCCAAACAGAAATATGTCGATCGCTGCGTTGTCATCAAACCGACATCCCAAAGCCAAAATCTTCTCTGCCAAACGCTGAATTTTTCCTGAACGGTATAGGGAAGACATGGAAGCAGAAATATCGAGGCAAAGCGCTACTTGAGCATTGTGATTTGTTAGATTTGCTTTCTTGAGCGAGATATCGGCTTTCTTCACGAGATTGAAAATGTGTGGCGCTTTCTCCTCAAGCTTTTTGTCTAATGCTATAGCTTTCTGACTTTTGTGGCTATCTTCAATAACTGGTAATTTAGGCAGTTCTACTGTACGTTTTGGTGGCTTTTCTTGCGGTTGAATCTCTGAATGATACTTTTCAACAAAACTCTGCAACCCTGCTTTATATCCTTGTCCTACAGCCTGAAATCTCCAAGCTGCATCTTTTTTATACAACCGTCCAAACTCGACTGCTGTTTCTTCAGAAAAACCTTCTGTTAAATCATACCGGGCTAGTTCGCTGTCGGTTTCGCGATCGTACAATCGGATAAAAGCATTTCTGATTTGGCTGAAATTTTGATGTTTAGCTTGTGCGTCGTGAATCGTGACCACAAAAACCATTTCCTCAACAGCAGCCGTTACCTTTTCTAAGTCTACATAAATTGTTTCGTCATCTCCTTGAGTTTGACCTGTTTGATTATCCCCCGAATGGGCGATCGCTCCGTCCGGCGACTGCGAGTTATTGTAAAATACAAAGTATCTTTCATCGGGAATTTTACCGTCTAAACCTAATGCAAAAACAGAGGCATCGATATCGCAGCTTTGCTGGTTTGAGTCCGATAAACTTAGTTCAGTTGCTATTTCCCATCCCAGCGCGAGCGCAACTTTTGTTAAACTTGGAGATGTTTTAGAAAGATTAAATCTTTCGCCCTTCTTTAATTGAATTCCCATCTGGTTTGTCACCTCATGAGTCGGATTGCTTAAAATCGAGGGAAATATTCCTGCTTCCGAATTTCCCCTCGATTTATTTAGCTAGGAGCGATCGACCTTTTATCAGGCATACTTATCTACAAAGCTTTGCAAGCCGGAATTGTAGCCTTGTCCTACAGCTTGGAACCTCCACTCACCGTCTTTCTTGTAAAGTCTGCCAAACTCTACCGCTGTCTCCCTAGAAAAATCCTCGTCCAAATCGTACTTCGTTACCTCTGTGTTAGTAGTAGTGTCGTAAATCCTGATAAAAGCATTCCGCACTTGACCGAAGTTTTGCCTTCTCGATTCTGCTTCGTGGATAGTTACCACAAACACAATTTCTTCCACCGCCGGATCAACTTTGGTTAAATCGACTGTAACGGTTTCATCATCGCCAAATCCTTCTCCGGTTCTGCTATCTCCCAGATGTATTACAGCAGTGTCCGGCGACTCCTTGTTGTTGTAGAAAACAAAGTATTTTTCGCCAGGAATTTTGCCAGTAGCCCCCAACATAAACACGGAAGCATCTAAATCAAATGCCCCTCCGGTGTCTGTAGGATTGGTATCCCATCCCAAACCAATCCCGGCATTTTTCAACCCGGGTGCTTCTTTAGATAGATTAATTCTCCCGCCTTTTTCCAAATTGATAGACATTCGCCCTCCTATTCACAACATCACTGGCGTTATCGATCGCAATTATATCAATTATTAGAGGAGCTTGACAAATTGCTGCTGGTACTCGTCTTCTGTCATCAGTTCGTGGGTATTTTCCACCCTGTCTAAAAACACGATTCCATCTAAATGGTCGTGTTCGTGTTGAAAAATTCTGGCCACAAAGTCTGTCAATTCTTGTCGGTGGAATTTGCCGTCTCTACTGGTGTATTCTATCTCGATCGCCCTACTTCTCGGCACCAATCCCCGAATCCCCGGAATGCTCAAACAGCCTTCCCAGTCTTTGACTGTCTCTGTTGATGCAGCCACAATCCGGGGATTAATCATCGCTGTGGGTTCCATGTTGGGTGCTTGGGGATACCGCAGGTTGGGGCGGGATGCGAGGATGAACAGGCGATCGGACTGAGCCGCTTGAGGGGCGGCAATCCCCACTCCGTTTGCCTGCTGTACTGTACTGATTAAGCTGTCAATCAACTGCTGAATGCGATCGTCCTGAATATTCTCAACAACTTGCGACGGGCGGCGCAGTACGGGATTTCCTAATTGAGAAATTTGCAAAATTTCTGCCATATTAATTAGTCATTGGTAATTGGTAATTGGTAATTGGTAACAACTGTCAACCGTCAACTGTCAACTGTCAACCGTCAACCGTCAACCCTCAACAGATTATCCAACTTTTTGAACCGGTAAACTCCCGGGTTTAACAGTCAATTTAACTATTTGCCCGTTGCGGTTGATTTCCATTTGCAACAGACCGCCAACCTTAGCATTTTGCACAAAATCCTGAACAGCTTCCGACTGAATAATCGGCTGATTATTAATTTTTTGAATCACATCTCCAGCGCGCAAACCGGCTGCTGCTGCCGGAGAATTAGGAACAACGCTAACAATAGCCACACCCCGATCGACTGCAACTCGCAGGCTGCTGTTAGCATTGCTGTTAATTTGCTGCTTAACCTCTGGAGTCAGCGTCGCCATTTCAATTCCCAAATAAGCGTGTTCGACTTTCCCCGTCGAAATCAGTTCCTTCGCCACCTGTTGGGCCGCCTGAATGGGAATCGCAAACCCCAATCCTTGAGCACCTTGAATAATCGCCGTATTCATGCCAATAACTTGGCCCGAAGCATTCAGCAGCGGGCCGCCGGAATTCCCCGGATTAATTGCAGCGTCTGTTTGAATAAAACCGATCCGCTTGTCGGGTACGCCCACATCAGAGCTCGATCGCCCCGTAGCGCTAATAATCCCCGCAGTTACGGAATTGTCCAAACCCAAAGGATTGCCGATCGCGATCGCCCATTCCCCAGACAACAGCTTATCCGAATTGCCGATCGCCGCCACAGGCAGAGCGTTCGCCTCAATCTTCACCACAGCCACATCCGTTACCTTATCCGCCCCCAACACCCGCCCCTGAAAGCTGCGGCCGTCCTTGAGAGTTACATTTACCGTATCGGCTCCCTCTACAACGTGAGCGTTAGTGAGAATCACGCCGTCGGCACCGATGACAAAACCCGAACCAGTGCCCCGTTCGATCCCGCCCCGGCCGCCCGAATTCGGTTCTATGCCAAAAAAATCTTCCGGCGACAGCCCTCTATTTGCCGGTTTCACCCGGCGCGAAGCATCGATCCGAACCACTGCCGGGCCAACTTTTGCCACCGCAGCCACAATAAAATTCACATTACCTGCATCGCCCGACAAGGAAGCCGGCGGCAAGACTTTGCTAGCTCGATCCTTTGTATTGGGAGGCAGTTGCAATTTCGGTTCCAGGGATCTTTGTCCAGAATCGCCAGAATTTGCACGAAATTGAGAAACCGTCAGACGATCGCCCAACATGGCGGCCCCGGCTCCCGTTACCAGCAGCAATATGTAAATTGCTGGTTGCTTCCAAAATTTGCCAGTAGAACTCTTCATGGCCACGTTTTTAGGCTTTCCTGCCAAATCTAAATATTTGCTGAACAGCTCCCCGATACCTGGTTTGGGCTGCAGAGCCGCAAAAATTTTGGCGATCGGCAGACTCCCTTAAACTTTAGCATCTGAGGACTAAACTCTCTAGACTGTAGAATTAATATCTTGAATGCCGATCGGCAGAGGTGAGCAGTGGACATTCCCCTCGAAAGTCTGTGGAATCAGATACTTGAACGTCTCCAGGTACAACTGAGCAGACCTAGCTTTGAGACATGGATCAAAACTGCCAGGGCCGAACAACTCGAAAATAACTGTTTGATCGTCAGCGCCCCCAACCCCTTTGCTCGCAATTGGTTGCAAAAATATTACGTCAAAACCATTGCCGATGCAGTCTACGAAATTCTCGGCTATCCCGTAGAAATTTACTTGACAATTGCCGGGGGAAACGAAACAGGCGGTAGCAGTGACTCCGCCATGATTTGGCCGTCCCCCATCGCCGCCGATGTCCCGGAAAGCCACTCGCTTCACCCCCCCAAACCCGCCAATTTAAACCCCAAATACCTATTTTCCCGCTTTGTCGTCGGTTCTAACAACCGCATGGCTCACGCGGCTTCCCTCGCGGTAGCCGAGTCTCCGGGCCGGGAATTCAATCCCCTATTTTTGTGCGGTGGCGTCGGTTTGGGCAAAACTCATTTGATGCAGGCGATCGGTCATTATCGCTTGGAAATTGACCCCAACGCCAAGATTTTTTATGTTTCTACTGAGAAATTTACTAACGATTTAATCGCCGCAATTCGCAAAGACAGTATGCAAAGTTTCCGCGACCATTATCGGGCAGCAGATGTTTTATTAATAGATGACATCCAATTTCTTGAAGGCAAAGAATACACTCAAGAAGAATTTTTCCACACTTTTAATACTTTGCACGAATCCGGAAACCAAGTAGTTTTAGCTTCTGACCGTCCGCCGCAGCAAATCCCCCGCCTGCAAGAGCGTTTGTGTTCCAGATTTTCGATGGGATTAATTGCCGACATTCAATTGCCAGACTTGGAAACTCGGATGGCCATTTTGCAAAAAAAAGCAGAGTATGAAAATATGCGACTGCCGCGAGATGTCATTGAATACATTGCTTCTAGTTACACTTCCAACGTTCGGGAATTAGAAGGTGCTTTGATTCGGGCGGTAGCATATCTTTCAATTACCGGTTTGCCGATGACCGTGGAGAATATCACCCCGGTTTTGAACCCGCAAACTGAAAGCGTAGAGGCGACTCCCGATGCAGTAATTGCAGTTGTGGCCGAGGCGTTTGATGTTTCTGTTGAAGATTTGAAAGGCATTTCCCGGAGGCGAGAAATTAGTCTCGCCCGTCAAATAGGGATGTATTTAATTCGGCAGCATACTGGTTTGAGTTTGCCAAAAGTTGGCGAAGTGTTCGGCGGAAAAGACCACACGACTGTGCTTTACAGTTGCGACAAAATTGCTCAGTTGCGGAACACCGATCCGAATTTGGCTCAAACTTTGCGTCAGTTGAGCGATCGAATTAATGTTGTCAGCCGCAAAACTTGAGAAGAAGTCATTAGTCAGTTGTCAGTTGTCAGTTGTCAGTTGTCATCACTCAACGCCGTCAACAGTCAACAGTCAACAGTCAACAGTCAACAATTCCCATTCCCAATTCCCAATGCCCCATAATAGACAATCTTGCCTGTGGAAAAACCTGTGGAAAAGTTGCCCTTCGTTTGTGGAAAACTTTACTCGATCGCCCGAAACAGTTTTTGCACAAAAATGGGCGATCGACCGCACCAGCTTTTCCACAAGTTTTCCACAGGTATTTATTACCTATAAGTGACGCCCAGCAAGCAGTTAGCTTTTTTTTCCACAGTTTCCACAGGGCGATTCCACAAAAATACTTCAATAAATTAAAAAAAACTCTGGTGTTCCACGCGCACCCTACAGAGAGAAAAACCGACCAGCCAGCTTTCTGTGATACGATTTGTTTCTGTTTCAAATCCGGTTAATTAACCTTCCACCCATGAAATTGGTTTGCACCCAAAGTGACCTCAACGCCAACCTCTCGTTGGTAAGTCGGGCCGTTCCCTCCCGCCCGACACATCCGGTACTAGCCAACGTGCTCTTAGTAGCGGATGAGGAAAATCAGCGGGTTAGCTTGACAGCTTTCGATCTCAGTTTGGGCATTCGTACCAGCTTCGCAGCAGAAGTGACTGGCGGCGGCAGTTTTACCATACCCGCTAAATTGCTCAACGATATTGTTTCGAGACTCCCAGATGGAGAGATTACTTTAGAAGACGAAGCGGGGGACACCGTAGCATATCTCACTTGCAGTTCTGGCAGCTACCAAGTCAGAGGCATGGGCCCGGAAGAATTCCCAGAATTGCCCGCAATCGAAGCCGGAACAATCCTCAAATTGCCACCCGAAGCGTTGATAGAAGGACTCAAAGGAACTTTATTTGCTACTAGCCCCGACGAGGCAAAACAGGTACTTGCAGGCGTGCATTTAAAGGTATTGCAAGATTGTCTGGAATTTGCAGCTACAGACGGCCACAGATTGGCAGTAGTTCAAACTCCAAATGAAAAAGCTGAAGGCGAAGAAACCGAAGAAGAATTTGAGGTGACAGTCCCCGCTAAAGCATTGCGGGAAGTAGAAAGAATGCTGGTAATGCGGCAGTGGACTGAACCTGTTACCCTGCATTTTGAACACGGTCAAGTAGTGTTTGAATGGGCAGACCAGCGGCTGACAACTCGTACCTTGGAAGGGCAATATCCCGCATACAGGCAGTTGATTCCGCCCTCCTTTGAGCGGCAAATTACCTTAGAAAGGCGATCGTTCTTAGCCGCAGTAGAAAGAATTGCCGTGTTTGCAGACCAAAAAAATAATATTCTCAAATGCAGCATCGACGAGGAGAATCAGGAAATTACTTTGTCTGTAGATGCTAAAGATGTCGGCTGCGGCAAAGAGTCAATGCCCGCACAGATTTCGGGAGACAGCATAGATATTGCTTTCAACGTAAAATACCTAATTGACATTTTGAAAACGGCTCAATCTCCCGAAATTCAACTGCAATTAAACGGTGCTCTTGCTCCTGTAATTTTTCAGCCTTTGGGCGGAGTCAATGCTACATTCTTGGTGATGCCAGTTCAGCTAAGAGCTTAAAAAGAGTCAGTAGTCATTAGTCATTAGTCCTTAGTAATTGGTAAGCGGTAACAAATTACCAATTACCAATTACTAATAATTAATAACAACTGATATCAATTCCGGTAGCCTCGGAATATTAAAATCGAGTCAACACTCAACAATCACGGATAGTGCAACCGGATTCGATCTAATTCATCTGCGTTAATCGGTGTTAATCTGCCTGTATCTGCGGTTAAAAAAAGAAAATTTATTAACCGCAGATGACAAGGGATTGACGCTGATTCACGCAGAGGTCGAGAAGAGAGATAGGAATAATTGCGATGCTAATAGATTTGATATGACTTATTGCTTCAAATCAATGGCAACAAAATTTCAAATTCAGTACCTGTACCGGGCGTAGAATGCAAATTTAACTTGCCTTTATGCTTTTCCGTAACAATTTGATGGGTAATTGCCAACCCCAAACCGGTACCTTTCCCCGCGGGTTTAGTGGTGAAAAATGTCTCAAAAATCCGCCGCTGAATTTCTGGCGGAATTCCCGGCCCGTTATCAGCAATTCTGATGGCTATCCAAGCGTTATTTTGATTTTTTTCGCTTGCTTCTGGGCTGAAATCGCAGTTTTGGCTGGCGGAGGATAGCTGTTTTGAATTTTCTCGATCGCCCATAACATAATTTTGAATTAATTCCGAATTCACGCAGTCTCCGTCTGAACTGTCTATTACCTCGGTTTCAATAGTAATCGCAGGCACAAAACCTTTTTCTCCTTTTACCTCTTCCAAAGCGTCGATCGCATTGCTGATAATATTCATAAATACCTGGCTCAACTGACCAGAGTAACACTTGAATAAAGGCAAATCACCATAGCTTTTAACTACTTCAATCCCGTACTTAAGACGGTTTTTCATAATTAGCAGCGTACTGTCAATACATTCGTGGATGTTAGCTTGTTTTAAGTTGGTTTCGTCCATGTGAGAAAAGGTGTGCAAGCTGGTGACGAGTTCGGTCAGCCTCTCTGATGAAAGTTTCATACTTTTGAGAATTTCCACCCAATCTTTTTGCAAAAAATCAAATTCTATGTTTTTTTTGAGTCCGTCAATTTTTTCGCTGTCACCGACAATGTGTTCGTAAGCAGACAGCAAATCCATGATGTCTTTCGAGTAGTTGAACAAAAAGCCGATATTTCCGCTGATGCAGGTGAGGGGATTTCTGATTTCGTGGGCTACTCCAGCTACCATCTGCCCCAAACTGGCTAGTTTTTCGGTTTGAATTAGTTGAGATTGAGTTTGCTGTCTCAGCAATTTTGTCGCTAGTTCGTGAATGTTGGATTGGGCTACTAACAGTTCGTGAACGTCTAGCAAACTATAAGTTTGAGGCGACACTTGAACTACAATCGGCTCGTAAAGCAATTCTTTCGATCGCAACAGCGACTTCCTGGCTGCATCCACGATTAAAGTATTGCTGGGAAAAATTAAACTCTCAGTTTCCGCAAAGCGGTACAAAGCGCTCACAGGCCGCTTTAAAAATAATTCTCGCCCAAAAGGACGGCTAATAAATTCTAAAAATCTCCGCCGGGAAATCATACCCGCAAATTCACCTCGATGGGTCACAATGACTCCCGGTAACAGCGGATTAGATTCTAACATCTGGGCAATTTGCATTCCCCAATCCGTAGCTTCAACCTGAAAATCGTAAAGCGACAATTCTTGGAGACTAGAGTCTAAACAAAGTTCTCCGATGGAAGCCTGGGACATAGCTTGGACTGGTCTTTCTACGCAAGAGGTATTTAGCATAAATTTATCATCACGCTTTTTTGGGGTTCTATTTGCCAGCAGACATTCAGCTACCAAAGGTCAGCAGGTGAGTTGCTGAGGGCTTTGACCAGCATCCCCTTGGCAAACTGCATTTTAAATTACGCAAAAAACTGACGGTCGTAGATGGGATGTTACCACTTAAAGTATTAGGCAAGATCGAATATCACCGAGATCTATGGATCCTGACAATTATGCCTGACTTTATTTTATATGGACTTGAGCGGTATTAACGCTTGGTTGGAGTATTTAACTATTAATTAATCTTGAGTTATGGTCTTAACCTATCGTTAATAATTGAATTATATTCCTCAATAAATAATCAACGGACAATAGAGGATAATCGGAATTATCCCGATCGCCCCTGCGATACAGCCAAATTAAACAAGTTAAAAGCACAAAGCCAGGGCGATCGCGTCCCTGAGCTTTAGCTCGCTAAGCGCGATAGCTGAGATCCCCGCAAGCTACGGCATTTGAGGCGATTTCATCACATCTCCCCGATCCGGTACTCGCAACCCCCCGTAACGGTAGGTAGGCCAGTCACACCCGCCAGTGCGTCCTCTATTGGTTTGTAGTGAGGACTTTAGTCCTCACTACAAACCAATTTTATAGCGATTCTTCGATCGCACATAATATAAAACAGTCAACCTCGCCCGCAATCTCCAAAATTAGCCCAGGCAGTTGTTCTACAATCAACCATTCTTGACCGAAAGATCCATCAAATCGGCGACGGTTGGCAGAGTCAATTATTGATTGGCTGTACGAGGCGGATATGAATAAAAATTCAGTCAAATTTAAACAAGTTTAACCAGTCCAAATCATGCAAGGCATCAGCATTGATTAAATTAGAACCTCTACAAATTCCAGCAAAAAAAAAGCCAAAAAAAATTAACTGGATCTTAACTTAGTGCTATGCTTTGGTATGATCTACAAGGAGTTCTACCAAAGACGTATAACTAAATAGCAATCTACCAGTAGGTGATCGATGCAACCGGGCTTAACAAATCAGTTAAACAATGCTTTTACCCTTTTTCTCAGCTTGTTAGTAGAGGCAATACCTTTTCTGCTGCTCGGAGTTTTATTTTCAGGTTTGCTGCTGGGGTTTGTAGACGAACGCAAACTCGTATCGCGCATCCCGCGAAACCCGCTGCTGGGGGCTTTGATGGGCAGTTCGATCGGCTTTTTGTTTCCCGTGTGCGAGTGCGGTAACGTGCCCGTAGCCCGCAGGTTGCTGATGCAGGGAGTCCCCGCACCAGCCGCGATCGGCTTTTTGCTCGCGGCCCCGACCATCAACCCCGTGGTAATTTGGGCGACATGGACGGCATTTCGCGATCAGCCAGAAATTGTAGTTTTGCGGGTGGTATTTTCCCTAGTCACAGCCACAATTATCGGCTGGGTGTTCAGCGCCCAAAAAGACTTGCGGCCTCTGCTGCAAGCTTCTGTAGCCCGCGCCATCCCCTTGCCAAAACCAGAGTTTTCCGAAAAAGAGCTCGTCCAAGCCAACACTTCGCTGCTGTTGCAGTCGGGAACATTTATGCTCGGTCAGCCAGGGGGGGCGGTGCCGATCGAATCTTTGCTACAAGACGACTGGAATCCATTACAAACAGGCAAAACAGAAAAAACCTCGAAACGTTCCTCCATGTTCCACCGCGTTTCTAAAGAGCGTCTGCGCCTGCTTTTAGATACTATGGTACAGGAGTTGCGGGAATTGGGAGGAGTGTTGGTAATCGGAAGTGCGATCGCAGCCATCATTCAAGTTGGCGCACCCCGCGAACTAATTCTCAACCTCGGCCAAGGCCCCGTTTCCTCAATTCTCGCCATGCTGCTATTAGCCGCAGTCGTATCGATTTGCTCTACAGTAGATGCCTTTTTTGCCCTGTCTTTTGCTTCCACATTTACCAGCGGTTCGCTGTTAGCCTTTCTCGTTTTTGGCCCGATGATTGACCTCAAAGGCATCGGTTTAATGCTGTCAATTTTTAAAGGTCGAGCCGTAGTTTACTTAATTGTCTTGGCAGCTCAGTTAACCTTTTTAATGACCCTCGCTGTCAACTTGCATTTAGGTTAATAAATTACCTCAAACAGACAACTAATACCATTTTCGCTTTTCCCTTTTCAATTACCTTGATTCACGACACGGAAGTCACCGATCTACGGATAGGTGTTTTTTCTCTTCCCTCTTCCCTCTTTTCTCTTGCTTCTTGCCTCTTCCTTCCCCATGACTCTTAAAAAATGAATCTTAAAAAAATTAGCCCCTGGCTGGACGCCCTAGCTATCTTAGCGTGGGGAATACTGCTCCTCAAATATTGGATCACCGGCAAATTAAGCATTCTCATTCACCCCAATTACTTTGGCTTGACTGTAGCGGGAGGAATCGGCTTAATGGTTATTGGCGGGTTAAAAACTTGGGAACTCGTAAAACTCGATCGCACCACAAAGCAATCGCGGACATCAGCAGCAAATAACTCTCTCAGAATCACAGAAGTTGAACACGTTACTTTGTTTCCCCCCAGTATCGGCAGCACCTTAATGTTGAGCGTCGCATTAATCGGTTTAGTCACAACGCCACGCACATTTACCAGCCAGACAGCATTAGAACGAGGCCTCACCGAATCCCTGCCAATCACCAGACTGCAACCCCAAGAATTTCGCAATACTACAAAACCCGAACTGCGATCGCTCGTCGAATGGGTGCGGCTGTTAAATTTCAATCCCGAACCCGATACATACAGAGGTCAAAAAGTCAAAGTTCAAGGATTTGTAATTCACCCCCCCAACATAGCAGAACAATATATGTGGATCGGGCGTTTTATCATTACCTGCTGCGCGGCAGACGCCTATCCGATCGGGTTGCCGGTAAAATTACTGATCGGTCAAAGCCGCACCACCTTTGCCCCAGACAGTTGGCTAGAAATAGAAGGAGAAACGATCGTAGAAGAACTGCAAGGCAAGCGCAAATTAATCATTCAAGCATCCTCCCTCAAACCAATTCCCGAACCAAAAAATCCTTATGATTATTAGGTATGGAGTAAGTATGAGATTAAATTTTTACCTTTATTGCGACATGGACACTCAAGACCCCTCCTCCGTATACAAATAAAGATACTGTACAGTCAGCTATAAAAGTGGCAGCAGCATCCTGTAGGAGTTGCAAATAACAAATTCAGCAACTACACTCGTAATTAGGAAATAAATTCTGAGTATATGTCATCAGAAAAAAAATTAGCTATCAAAGGTGCTGCCTGGACGATCGCCAGCTATGGAAGCAGTCAAATTATCCGATTTGGCAGCAACTTAATCCTGACGCGTCTGCTTTTGCCCGAACTATTTGGTCTAGTAGGTCTAACCTACGTTTTTATAACAGGGATCAACTTATTTACAGACATAGGTTTGGGCCCAAGTATCATCCAGAACAAACGGGGGGAAGATCCTCAATTTCTCAACACCGCTTGGACACTGCAAATTATTCGCAGCTTTTTCATTTGGATTGGTTTGGTTATAATTACCCAGCCTGTTGCTAGTTTTTATGGAGATCCCCGTCTCCTGTGGTTGATTCCAATAATAGGTATAAATTCCCTAATAGGAGGGTTTAAATCCACAGCCACATCCAGCCTAGAACGCAAAATGGCAGTGAAGCAAGTAGTAATTTTTGAGTTGGGCATACAGATTGTTTCTACTATAGTAATGATTGTCTGGGCCTGGTTCGATCGCAGCATTTGGGCCATCATCGCCGGCGGCTTGACTGGAGCTGTAATGGAGTTAGTATGGAGCCATTTTTTGATTCCCGGCAAGTCAAACCGCTTTGCTTGGGATAAAGAAGCAGCTAAAGAAATATTTTCTTATGGCAAATGGATATTTGTGTCTACGGCTTTGTTTTTCTTGTGTTCTCAAGCCGATAGACTCATCCTCGGGAAAATATTTACTTTAACAATGTTGGGCATTTACGGCATCGCTTTTACCCTCGGCGATATGCCGCGCCAAGTCATCATCGCCATAAGCGGTAGGGTGATTTTTCCCTCGATTTCTATGCTGGCAGACTTGCCGCGGGAGGAGTTGCGCGCGAAGATACTCAAGAACCGCAAGCTAATTCTAATACCGTTAGCCGTAGGTTTAGCAATTTTTGTGAGCTTTGGAGATCAGTTAATTTTAATACTGTACAGGAAAGAGTATTGGGCTGCATCTTGGATGATGCCAATCTTGGCTTTAGGTATCTGGCACACCACCCTCCACAATATGATGGGTTCTTGTCTGTTAGCCGTAGGAAAGTCTCAGTACCCAGCTATGGGCAATCTGCTGACTTTTGTGAATCTATGTATAAGTATACCGCTGGGATACCACTTAAAAGGTAATTTAGGTGCCGTGATTGCTGTAGCTCTCGGCGACCTTCCTACCTATGCAGTAACTAACTACGGTTTGTGGCGAGAAGGACTAACTTGTTTTTGGCAGGATATTCAATTAACAGGGCTGTTTGTAGGGGTGCTGGCCACTCTACTTTGGTGTAGAGTCGCTTTTGGTTTGGGTCTGCCAATCAATAAAATATCACCGATGGATTTAATTCCAATCAATTCACTGTTTCAGTAAACAAAAAGGAGATTGTATATGTCAAGCGAAAAAAATCCCAGAAGAAAAGTAATGCACTTTATCTTTTTACAAATGGCTCTGTTACAAGAAATATCGCGAGTTGCCACGAGGTATACTAAACTGATGTTTTTTTATCAAAGAGATCGCATTATAGATTTATTCAAAGAAAACGAACAGCCCGAAAAAGCACGGCCCAAAGTCTTTGCGGCTGTCGCACACATTACATCCGTTGAAGAATCTAAAAATCCAGAAAAAGCCACAGAAAAAATTGAGAGACTCAGGCACACAATAGATGGACTGTTGACGAGTTTTGCTCATTGCGACCTGACTATTGCGATCCAAACTCTACCAAACAGGCACGTTACAGCGTACTTACCTGAATATCAAATTAAGTGCATTCAGATACAAGAAGGCCCTGAATGCGACCCCATGTTGGTAGAGTTTAGACTTCAGGAAGAATTTGTCGAAAGAGTAGAAAAATTTGACTGGTTTTTATTCATAGAAGATGACATTGTTTTGTACGATGCTTTCATTCTAGAAAAATTAGAAAATTTTAACCGACAAAGCGGGTATGAGAATGCTATTCTTTACCCAAACCGTTATGAAATGGATCAAGGAACCAAGAGATATATTGATTTGACAATACAGCAGCCGCTATTGTGGAATCAGCTATCTAGTGTAGAGATAGAAGGTGTAAAATTTGCGGAGTTTAACAATCCTCATTCAGCATTTTACTGTTTGTCAAGAAACCAGATGAAACAGTGGATAAAATCAGGTCGCATCTTCAAAAATCAATTAGTTAATGTCGGGCTTTTAGAGAGTGCAGCAACTTTTTGTCTGTTGGAATGTTTCACCATATATAAGCCTCACCCGTCAAACTTAAACTATTTTGAGGTCAGGCATTACGATAGCAAATATTCTAAGCTATATCCCGAACCTGAATCGCCGTATACACTGTCAGCCGTTAATAATAGTTCCAAGATACCCATTGTCAAGGATTCGTGAAAGGGATCTCAGCTAAGTAGTCGTCATGATTATTAGTAGGATGGGTAGAGCGCCAGTGTTACCCCTCAACCTGTTAAAGAATTGGCGATTTGAGATTTGAGATTTGAGATGAGATTAAAAATCTTAAAGCTCAAACAGTGCTTGACACAACTGGAACAATGGTAGGGTGCTATACGATCGTCAAAACCTCTCTCGATTGAGCAATTTTTAGCTCTGAGGCACCATACAAGCTAAAATCTCAAATTTCAAATCTCAAATCGGTTGATGCTGTTGGAAGTGCCGCAGACTCCACCGATTAAAGATCGTGAGTTTAATAATTCAGTCCTGGACTCACCACAACTTTCAGAAACCGGGTTTTTTACCAAAATACTTTGTTGCAGTCCTTGTCGCTGGTAAAAAAAACGGGTTTCTGAGGGTGAGAGTGCATCTAGGACTGTAAAATTTAGGAGGGAAAATTTGGTAGTTAATTTTCAGCAGAAATAGGAGAGAAAGATTTGTGAGTATTTTTAACAAAAAAGTTAATCCTTCACCCTTCGCTATTCTGCCATTCAAACAGCCGATCGACCGCACGGCGATCGCCCTCATGCTACTGCTGAGCATCTTAATGGGACTGCTGCTGCTGAGCGGCAATCGCACAGCACCCAGAGTGCGAGAATTTACCTGGGAAAACAAACAAATCGGCGCCGAAGATACCGGCTTTATCCTCACATTCTTTCGGCCGATGAACCACTCCAGCGTCGAGGAAAACTTAAAGCTAGAACCCCCCCTCCCCGGTAAATTTAGTTGGGCTGGAAGGCGCATGGCTTACACTCTAAAAGATCCAGCACCCTACGGCGTTACCTACACAGTAAAACTCGCCGGAGCAACCGACAAGTATTTCGGAGAAAACAACCAAAATAAAGGAACGCCAATTCAACCGTTTAGCAGTTCCTTTCGCAGCCGCGATCGAGCTTTTGCTTACATCGGGGTCCAAGGCGAAACAGAAAGCAGATTAATGCTAGTCAATCTCACCAGCAGCGAACCGAAACCGATACCGCTGACTCCCAAAGATTTAGTAGTAACAGATTTTAAACCTTATCCTGACAGCGATCGCATTTTATTCTCAGCCACCGATCGATCGATCGCCCGTAGTGGCGGCACCCTAAATCAAGAACTATTCACAGTCACCACCGGCCTCAACCCTCAATCTCCAGGAGTAGAATCTCAGCCGCAGCCAGCAGGTAGACTGGACAAACTATTAGATGCCAAAGATTACCAAAACCTCAAATTCGACCTCTCAGCCGACGGAAAAATCATAGTTATCCAGCGCGTCAACCGCCGCAATCCCGGCGATTTCAGTCCTTGGATTTTGGAAGAAAAAGTGCCGCCCCGACCCTTGGAAAATCAACAAGGCGGAGATTTTTTGATTCGCCCCGACAGCAAATCGATGGTAATATCTCAAAAACAAGGATTAGCGATCGTCCCCCTCAAACCAGAAGCAGACCCAGTAGAATTTTTGCCAAAATACGAACAAGTATTGGGCATGGCCCGCGACAACTCCGCCGCCGCATATGTTAAATACAACAGCGACTTTACTCGATCGCTTTTCATCTTAGACAACCAAGGTGCAGAACAAGAAATATTGCGAATTCCCGGCAGCATTATCGGCGTTTATTTCGACCCCCGCAAAGACAAAGACAACCAATTTCAGCGTCTCTACTGTTTGTTAACCCAACGCCTCACAACAGAAAGCTACAAAGAACAGCCTTTCATCGCCGCCATCGACCTCAAAAAAGAGGGCATCCGTTTGGTAGGAACCATCAAACCGCTGCTGGTTTTGCCCAACCAATTAGATACCCAAATCAGTTTATCTCCCGACGGGCTGGCATTAATTTTCGACCAATCAGTCACAGCAGCAAAGCCCTCAGCAGCAGATAGTCCCCGCAACGATAGCGGACAGTCGATCGCCACCAGCCGCCTCTGGCTGCTACCCTTAGTAGAAATACCCGCAGACGGTTCTCCCGCAAAACTACAGCCAGAAGAACTGCCCTTTGCCGGCTATCACCCCCGCTGGCTCCCCTAAATCGATTTGAAATTTGAGATCGCACTGCTGACTAATGACTGGTGACTAATCTAAAATCTAAAATCTAAAATCTAAAATCATTATGACTCCCGAAGAAATTAGCAATACCCTTAAAGACTTATTTGGTGACAGTGTTGAGACGCCTGCTGCTACTTCTTGGCAAGTAGAAACTCCCAAATTTCGCCTGTTAGTCCTCCTTTCAGAAGACGCGACTTGGCTGCGGATTTTGCTGCCGATCGCCGATGTCCAGGAAGCTCAACCATTTTTTGATAAACTGCTAGAAGCTAACTTTGACACCACCCTCGAAACTCGCTACGCCATACATCAAAATGTTTTGTGGGGAGTATTTCAGCACAGTTGTGCCACACTCGCCGCCGCAGATTTCTCGGCCGCCGTCGCCAGACTGCTGGCTTTGCAAGAGCGAGGTTTGTCCGACTTTTTCGGCGGTTTGATAGAAAGCCGCATCCGTCAAATCATCAAAGCTGCGAAGATGCAGGGACAGTCTGTCGAAACTACCCTTCAGACTTTAGACCGTTTCTACGCAGAGGGATTGATGGGTGAAATGGAACTAGGGCGAGAGTCTCGCGAAAATACTCTTGCGGCTTGGCGGTATCAGCTAGAACGCCTTTGGCCGGAGGTGGAACCCTAAGACGATTTGAGATTTGAGATTGCAGATTGCAGATTGCAAAAAACTGAGAACCATCGAGGTTGGGAAGTTGCCTAAAGTTGCATTTCTTTGTAGCGGTATAGCAACCGCCAAGACGGTTAGAACGTTCTCAATTGCACAAACCCTTGCCGAAGATTGCTTCTTCCTTCTCTGCTAGATAACTAAAGCCTTCCATCCGTTACATCCGAAGAAAGCGAATCCGTTGCCGAACTTCCTTCTGCTGTAAAATATGCGGATTTTGGTCTGGGCCCCAGTCTTAACCGTTGGGGCCTCAAGTCACTTCCACGATCGCCAATCCGGGCCATCTTACCCTCGAACCAGGCCCGTATATTCACTGATAACCCGCGAGTTGTTCTCCAATTCCCTACTAGCACCGCAAAAATGGTATAATAGACAACAAAAATCCCTGATAAAGATTAAAAATTTTCTGAAAACAGGCGATCGCAGGTATATGATGGTAAAAAGTTTACAGCAGAACTCCGTAAGTTCCACAAAAGCTTCGATCGTTTAACATTGATTTAGAAACAAAATCTTTAGCACACAATGCTAGTGCGATCGGGTTTTCCCATCGGATGCTGTTCTAATTTAACAAATTAGCAACTACCCCCTCCCAATTACCCGTTACCAATTAATAGCAACTTAAGTTATCCATCAATACAACATTTAACAGGGGTTTCATCTATGTTTGCTGTGCGTGAGACTAGCTCGGAGTTATCAGTGTTGCATATACCTGAAATTTGTACTTGGAATATATCCTCAGAATCAACTCTCCTAGACCTGCCACTCTACAACTGCCAAATTGAATTAACTCAACAGGCAAAAGAAGTAGCCCAGGCTTTTGAAAAAAATTCTATGCTTCCCGGCGTCATTTTGACAGAGGGGGGTAATTTTGTCGGCATAATATCCAGGCGTCTATTTTATGAAAAAGTTAACCGCCGCTACGGATTAGAAATGTTTTTCAAGCGACCAATAGAAGTATTATACAAGTTTTCCAAGCCAGATCCGCTGGTACTTCCCGGCAGTAAATTAATAGTTGAAGCCGCCCAGGAATCGCTTTACAGATCGGCAGAATTAATTTACGAACCTGTAGTAGTGGAAATAGCACCTCAGAGCTACAAACTGTTAGACGTACACCAATTAATGGTCGCTCAATCAAGAATTCACGAATTAACAAATAAGTTGCTCCACAAACAAACCCAAGCCAAACTAATCCAAACAGAAAAAATGGCTAGTTTGGGGAGAATTGTAGCAGAAGTAGCTCACGAAATCAGAAATCCGCTAAACTGTATTTGGGGAAATTTGACTTTTCTGCTGTCCTATTTTGAACACTTGCTTCAGCTCATTTCGGTTTATGAAGAAGAATATTCGGAACCGTGTGCCCGAATTGATGCCCTCAAAGAAGAAATTGAATTTGATTTTTTACAAGAAGATTTGCCAGTCACCTTAGAAGGGATGGAGTTGGGAGCCTCGCAATTGCTAAAAATAGTTAACGGGCTGCATCACTTCTCTCACATGGACGAGACAAAGGCAGTGGAGACAGACATTCACGAATGCGTGGAGATGACGCTGTTAATTCTGAAAAACCGCTTTAAAAATAACATAGAAGTGGTAAAGAATTACGGCGAACTGCCGCTAGTTAGCGGCTACTCCGGTCAGTTGAGTCAGGTGTTTTTGAATTTGTTAGTTAACGCTCTAGACGCCCTGACAGAGTACGCAGCCGATCGAGAAATACAGACTGAGTGCCTGGACAACTGGCAGCCCCAAATCGAAATTACCACTAAAGTCATAGAAACCGAACACGGCAAGCGGGTCGCAATTTGCATTGCCGATAACGGCCCCGGCATTCCCCCAGAAAATCACCAGCAGATATTTGACACCTTTTTTACCACTAAACCAGCAGGCAAAGGCACCGGTATGGGGCTGGCTATCTCCCATCAAATCGTTACAGAAAAGCATGGGGGCCAACTGAAAATGCGATCGCAGCCGGGCCAGAGGACCGAATTTGAAATTCTCCTGCCCATAATTGGCAAAAAAATATGATTAACTCAGGAACAGTCTCCAAGGTCGCTCCTGCGGTGAAATTATAGGCTAGCTTAGTAGTACGTTCTCATTTCACTTTCTCAGCGTGTTTCGGCAACTAAAAGTTCCAGTGGCAAATAAATTCAGTTCCAAACTCCTTAGCCCTTCCCTCTCCGAAGGCAGCCATCAAGACCTTTCCCTAGAGTCTACCCTCTGGGATTTGCCTCTGTATGATTTTCAGGTTAAATCGAGCTGCTTGGCCGTGGCAGTTGCCGAAATTTTTGAACAGCATCCCCTCGTGCCGGGAGTCGTATTAGTAGAAGCAGGAGAGTTTGCTGGCATGATATCCCGCAGGCAACTGCTGGAATATTTGCTCAAACCCCAAGGCCCCGAGCTATTTTTGCAACTGCCGCTGAAAGTTTTCTACAGTTACGCTCGCGTCGAAATATTATTAGTTGCAGAGAGTACAACTATTTTGGCAGCAGCTCCACAAGCTCTGCGCCGATCGCCCGAATTGCAGTCAGAACCAATCGTCGTCCAAATAGACTCCCAATCTTACCGCCTCTTAGACCCTCACGCGCTAAACATCGCCTACTGGCAAATTCGCGGCATAGAAACTCAAGTCCGCTACGAAAGAGCCCAAACTCAAATGATTCAAAGCGAAAAAATGGCGAGTTTAGGGCGTTTAGTCAACGGAGTAGCCCACGAAATTTTAGATCCGGTAGGCTTTATTTGGGGCAATTTAACCTACGTCAGCGACTACAGCAAAAACTTGATGGAGTTGCTCTCAGTTTACGACGCGCACTGTACCGAACCCCCCCCGGAAATAGCACGGCTCAAGGAAGAGATAGACTATGACTTTTTGCAAAACGATTTCCTCCGAACTGTTGCCAGCATCAAATCTGGAGCCGAACGTTTGAGCAAGCTGGCAAGCAGTTTGCAAAACTTTTGCCACATCGACGATGTTTATCCCAAACCGACCGACTTGCACGCCAACATAGACAGCATTCTTTTGCTGCTCAAAAGTCGTTTGACCAGGGAAATCAAAGTAGTGAAAAACTACGGCTACCTGCCGCCAGTGCCGTGCTATGCAGGTCAGCTAAACCAAGTATTTATGAATATCTTGACCAATGCTATTAATACATTAATTAACGAAGCAGTCGGTCAAGAATTGGCGAAAGAGTTTAAAGGTGGAGGACTCAGAGACTTCGATCGCCAGCCTCAAATTGAAATCACAACTCAAGTCTGCTGTCCCGAACCTGCCAGCGATTTAGACAAACTTCATGTTCGCTGGGTTTCGATTTGCATAGCAGATAACGGGCCAGGAATGTCACCTAGCAAGTACAAAAAAATTATAGAATCATTCTCTACCGAAAAACGCGCCCTCAAAGAAACCAGTTTAGCAATTAGCTATCAAATCGTGACGGGCAAACACGGCGGTGCATTCAGAATGCGATCGGAATTAGGCAGCGGCACCCAATTTGAAATTTTGTTACCCTTAGCTTAAATATGACTAAGGCCAACTGTCACAAATAGGAGTTGAATTTAGGTATGTAGTTGCGCTTCAGCGCTCTTAGCCAAGGAAAGAGCGCTGAAGCGCAACTACATACCTTTGTTTAATGTGCCAGTTGCGTAATTTTTATTAAAGAAGGAAGAAGGAAGAGGGAAGAAGTTACAGCCTATTCCAGATTTATGAAGTACAGGAAACGGCAATGCTGTGTCCCTACCTAAAAACTGCTGTAACAGTCAACAGTCAACAGTCAGCAGTCAACCATTATCCAATTGAGTGCCGCACATTTTACAATATTTGGCATTAGCATCGTGTACAGACCAGCCGCAACCGGTACAAACAGCTTCTCCGTGATTAGCACTTTTAACTAATTGTTTAATCAAATCCCCCAATTGCCAAGAAATCAGAGCAATTCCCGTCAAAATCATCAAAATAGTCAGAAAACGACCGGATTCCGAAATCGGAGTAACATCGCCAAATCCCACCGTGGTCATCGTGACAACCGAGAAATAAACAGCATCCAAAAAAGTTCCAAAACTTTCGGGATTAGCCGGATGTTCGACTTGATAAATCAAACCCGAATAAACAAAAATTATTGCCAGCAAAGTAAACAAAATCCGAGCAAAAATAACCCCATCTTCGCTACTGATGCGGAAAATAGAAATTTTTAATTCCAGAAAGCGGATGAGTCTGAGAATTCTAAACCAGCGAAAAATTCGGATAAAACTAACGTTGACAAATCCCAGCAAAAATGGTAATATTGCCAGCAAATCAATAATTGAAAAAAAACTAAAAATAAATTTAACTCGATTTTCGGCACACCACAGCCGCAATAAATACTCAACTGCAAAAACGATTAAAAGAACAGTATCGAGAGTTTGGAAATTAATTCTAACAGATTCCGAAATCGGGTAAGTTTCGGCGATGAAGCTGGCGGAAGATAGGAGAATGAGTCCGGTAAGAGTTAAATTTACGGTTCTGCCAATAGGAGTTTCGATATCTTCGAGATAAAATCCAATTTGCGATCGGGTTAACATAGATGAGATAATTAATACCATTTATGAGGTAAGGGAATTATCGCATATGAGTATCGAATTAACTAAGGGTGAAAGGTTCAATCTTTCTAAAGAAACTCCTAATTTCAGTAAAATTGCGATCGCCCTGGGTTGGCAAGTCAGCCAGACAGCACAAAACTGCGACATTGACGCATCAGTTTTTATGTTAGCCGCAGACGGTCGCATTCCCGATGAAAAGTATTTTGTATTTTACAACAATCTGACATCGCCGGACGGTTCGGTGCGACATTCGGGAGACAGCAGGAATGGACAAATAGAGGGAGATGACGAGACGGTTTATGTGGATTTGAGTAAAATCAATTCGGCGATTCAGGAAATAGTGTTTGTTGTGACTATTCACGAGGGACAGCAAAAGAATCAAAGTTTTAGTCAAGTTAAAAATGCTTTTATCCGGCTTTACAATTCAGAGAATCTTAGCGAATTGGTTCGGTACAATTTAAATCAGATATTTTCCCAAGAAACGGCTTTAGAATTTGGACGCTTGTATAAGAAAAATGGCAAATGGAGGTTTCAGCCGGTAGGACAGGGATATAATGCTGGGTTGCAAAGTTTTGTAGACAAGTATTATGTTGAGAATGCGGTTGAGAAAAGCTCGAATGCTGGTGAGAAGGTTGATGATGCTGAGGTTTTGAAGCAGTTTAGCGATCGGGTGGACAAGCTATTGCGGGAAGAGGCGATCGAGGAGACAGCGCTTCCAGCATCTAGCAGCGAAGCGGTAGAACAGTCGGCTGCTACTCCTGTAAATGCGGATACTGTGGAATCTGAGGAAGAGGAAAAAATAGATGATTCGGCAGGAGAAAATCTGGAACCAGCGATCGGTGCTGAGGAATTTTTACAACGGTATAATCAGGGAGAACGAGATTTTACGGGAGTTAATCTAGCTGGAGTAAATCTGAGCGGGAAATCCCTGAGTCAGGTTAACTTGAGTAGTGCTAATCTCAGCGGTGCAGAACTCTCTGAAGCAAACTTATCAAGCGCTAACCTCAGTGAGGCAAATTTATGTCATGCAAACCTTCACACAGCCAATCTCAGCTTCGCCAACTTAGGGAAAGCAAAATTCATAAATGCAAATTTAAGTGAAGTAAATCTGCAAGGATCAAACCTAAGTGAAGCTAATTTGAGTGGGGTAAATCTCAGCAGTGTTCATTTGTTCTCGAAGACAAACTTCAGCAGAGCAAACCTCAGTAAAGCAAACTTAACAGGGTTGAATTTGAGGGAATCAAAATTGATGAAGGCTGATTTGAGTAATGCAAACTTAAGTGATACTAACCTATTAATGGCAAACCTTGAAGGGGCAAACCTTGAAGGATCAAAACTTCAACAAGCACTTTACAACCCACAGACTGTCTTCCCTAGAGGCTTTGACCCTGTTAAAGCAGGTGCTTACTTAATTGCTCCTAATGTTTCACTGAAAGAAACAAACCTAGCTCGTCGTAACTTGAGCGGAGTTAACTTGAGTGAAGCTAACTTGAGTGGTGCAAATCTAACTAAGGCAACTTTGCAGAGAGCAAAACTCCTGCAAACTAATTTGAATAAAACCAACTTAAGCGAAGCAGATTTGGGTGGTGCCAACTTAACGGCTGCAAACCTGATAGGAGCCAACCTGATGCAGGCAAACTTATCAGGTGCTAACTTAACTGCCGCAGACTTGAGTGGAGCGAATCTGAAAAATACAGAAACAAGTGGGGCAAATTTTAGTGGTGCTAATCTGAGCAAAGTTAATCTGGTTAGTGGAACTCTTCAATGTAATGTCAGCGGAGCAATATTAACTGAAGGAAATCTCTGTGGGGCTAACCTTCGTTATGGTAATTTTACTGGAGCCAACTTAACTTCGGCAGACTTGCGCGGGGCAGATTTGGATAATACAAACCTAGAAAAAGCCAACCTAAAGGGAGCGAACCTAAGTGGGGCGGTAAATCTGGAAAAGGCAAAACTCGCAGGTGCAATTATGCCAGATGGCACAATTCACGAATAAATTAATGTTTGTAGTAACGAATTGAGTCCTTAGAAATTGCAGGAGTAGGGCGTGTTTTATTGAGCCGGAGATTCCCCCTAGCCCCCTTAAAAAAGGGGGGAACCGGAAGCACTCAAAGTCCCCCTTGTTAAGGAGGATTTAGGGGGATCGAGACTTTGATAGAAGTGACATTTATGATGGGTTTCAGTCTTAAATTGATACCAAGAGTGGAATGTGCATCGCCCTAGAAATAGATTATGATTAGTATTAAATACCAAATACATAGATTGTCGATGAATGAATCTGACACGGAAATTATAGAATCTACCCTCAGATGGATGACGGAGTTTGTCGAGTTACCGCATCCAGTTTTCAGCGATTTACCTGTTTGTCCCTTCACTAAAAAAGCACGCTTGGCTAATCAAATTTTATTCAAAATCGAGCGGTTTTCAGCGCAGACTGAGTTCGATCGCGATTCTGCCATAATGAAATCGATTCATGAATTTTACAATTCGGAATTTGAAATAATGGTAGTAATTAATCCAGAAAAAACTGCAATTAGTGCGCCAGAAACTAAAGAATTGATAGACAAACTGAATAATCGGATATCAGAGTTGGGCTTGCTGGCTTTTCACGCTCATCCCGAAGAAGATTTTAATATTGACGGGCTTCATACTAGGAGGATGCCGTATCCCGGCTTCACCGTTCAAGTAAATTCTAAGCTGAAGCCAGCTTCGGATTCTTTAGAGAAAACTGAATATTACAAAAATTGGACTGCCGAACAACTAAAATATTTCGGGATTCCGAGAAATTGACGATCGCCCGCCCTCCCCGCGCATCTCCCAGCCCTTACAATTAATTCAGCAAAAAATCTTTACACATAAGAACTCATGCAGCTCAAGTCAACAACCCGCCATATTCGCATATACACCGCTATCCTCGAAGACAACGAACTCGTACCCAGCAATGACCTTTTGACGATCGATATTGACCCAGATAACGAACTTAACTGGAACGACGAGTCAGTCAAACAGGTATATGCCAAATTCGACCAACTCGTAGATGCTTACGAGGGCGAAGATTTGACCGAGTACAACCTCCGCCGCATCGGTTCGGAGTTGGAACACTTGGTGCGATCGCTTCTACAAAAAGGCCAAATCAGCTACAACCTCAACAGTCGCGCTGTTAACTACAGCATGGGATTGCCTCAAGTTGATGCCAAAGTTCACCTGTAAGGGCGATCGGGCGATCGGCATTTGTGTCAACTTAAGATAGAAAGCCATCATAAATGTCGCTTGTAGCTGAGTTTCCATCCCCCCTACTGCCCTTAATCAGGGGGAGTAGGGGGGGGACAAGACGTTTCTGTTTCGTGTCCGGCCTTAAGGGGGATGGAGGCGGATCTAGAATTCGATACAAAGGAAAGGCCCAGATGGGGAGAATTGGGAAAATCTGCTTTTATTCTTCTTCCTGCTTCTTTCTGACTCCTGACTCCTGACTCCTAGCTTCTTCCTTCTTTTTACCCTCAGCCGAGTCAAAGGGCCTTTTTCCTTCTTTCTTCTCCCCCGCATCCCCAGCATCAACCGCAAAATTAGTAGGATGGCGATCGCGCTCCAAAAATTGTTTAACTGCAACTTGGCGGTTGGTCATAAAATGACCCCAAGCGCCGGGAAACAGCCCATCCAAGGTTTCCACCAGCGCCCAAACCTCAAGATTCATCACTTTGTAATAAAAACTGTGAGAATGTTGAATGCTAGTCAGTATTTCGTCTATTTCAACTGCTGGCAGCAGCTTCGGATCGGACAAATTTTTGCGAAAGGCACTGGACTCATGTAGGGGCATGGTTAAATACTCAACAGCTTGCAGAGGCCGGTCAGTCGATTGTAGATTGTAGATTTTAGACTTTAGATGGACTCCACAGATTTATCTGTGGGCTTGTATCCTTCTTTGGGTAAGGTTAAATTTAACTTTACTTGCGAAACTCGGGCACGAGGCACGGAACACCCTGGGCGAGAAAACCGAGAATTGATATTTATTTATACCTGTTGGCTCAGGTGATTTCTACCTAGCTGCATCATACCATTATAGTTAGTCTAAAATTTCAATTCGTTTGAGAACCGCGATTTCTTCGGAAATCGCTACTATCAGGAATATGCTGAACACAGCGTGCTTTCAAGCCGAGGACTTCGGCGTCGCGCCAGCGTCTAACCCTGAAAGCTCATAGCAAGATTCATCGGGGGGTCAACAAAATGGTAGACTATTCGTGTCAGTACAAGACATTAAAACCTACCCCTGGACTGGGGGAAAGTCACGCCTAAAACATTCTCAGGAGATATAACTACGCGCACAAGAGTGCAAACGTGGTGAGCCTAGGAACCTGAAAAATCAGGATATTAGGACTGCGAAGTCTTAAGAATCCCCGTCAGTTGAGAAAGCGGGGGTGTCGAATAATCGCCACGTATCAACCCGTCGAGGTTCAATCGCTAAAATAGTTCAGATCAGCACGCTTGCCCAAAGGCGTCAGGAACCCTTATGCAAAACTCTGTGGCAAAACACTACTTATGGGCTTTAGGTGAAGGGATCAAAGGGTGTAAGCCAGGCGATCTGATCGCTGGTCGCTACTTGGTCAAGCGCGATCGACTTCTTGTCGATACTCAACCCGAACAGTTGCCGGAACTGCCCGAAGAGATTCCGAGTGTTGTCACTCCTTATCTGAGACTATTTACCTATCAGTTGCACGTACCTCAAGTATACGGGCTGGTATCGTCCCAGAGGAGCAAGCTCTCGGGAGATATCTGGCTATTGGAAAACGGGCCTATTTTGAAGGTGACGGAATCTTTAATGCCGGAATTGGCGGACTCCTGGAAAGGAGCCGCAGCGATGCGCCAGCTCAATTGGCTGTGGCAAATTGCCCAGTTGTGGCAGCCGTGTATCGCTCAGGGCGTGGCTTCCACGCTGCTGACTCCGGAACTGCTGCGGGTGGAAGGACAATTGGTGCGGTTTCTGGAATTGCAGCCCGATCGCAAACCGCCTAATTTGTCGCAGTTGGGCAAATTGTGGCAGCAGTGGCTCGAAGATGCTCACCCGGCGATCGCCAATTTTTTGAGGCAACTTTGCCAGCAAATGGTTGCCGGTCAAGTGCGCAACGGCGAACAACTGATGGGCCAGTTGGATAAAGCTCTGGCCAAGTGCGGCCGATTTTACGATCGTCACGTTGAGATTGCCACGGGCACCGATGTCGGCAGAGCACGGGCTCACAACGAAGATGCTTGCTATCCGCCCAGCGGTACGGTGTTCTCCGGAAAACCGGGATCGTCCGCTTGCGCGATCGTCTGCGACGGTATCGGCGGACAAGACGGCGGCGAAATCGCTTCGGAAGAAGCCATTGCTGTGCTGCGGGAAAAGTTGGAGCAAATGCCCCTGCATCAGGCTAATTGGGACCCCCTGAGCCTGACTTCTAAGCTGGAACGGGCGGCTTGTGCTGCTAACGACAAGATAGCCGGTCGCAACGACAGCGAACACCGCCAAGGCCGCCAGCGGATGGGAACTACGCTAGTTATGGCTTTAGCCCACATTCACGAACTCTATGTCGCCCACGTCGGAGACAGTCGGGCTTACTGGATTACCCGCACTGGCTGCTATCAAGTTACTCTCGACGACGATGTAGCTTGCCGCGAGGTGCGTTTGGGCTACTCCCTCTACCGGGATGCTTTGGAACAAGTGGCCGCCGGCGCTCTGATTCAAGCTTTGGGCATTAGTTCGTCCAACACTCTGCACCCGACTGTGCAGCGTTTTCCCGTGGATGAGGACTGCGTTTTGCTGCTGTGCTCCGACGGTTTGAGCGATAAAGACCGGGTTGAGGAATGTTGGGAAGCGGAGATTTTGCCAATTCTCGACGGTAGCATTAATGTGGCGAAGGCGCGCGATCGGCTGATCGAAATTGCTAATACTAGAAACGGTCACGATAACGTCACTGTAGCTTTAATTCACTGTCAGGCACATTTGAGGGACGAAGGCAATACTTTTACAGAATTGTCTGTCGCACCTTTAGATACGCCTCCGGAACCAATTATCGACAGCGAGGATTTGCCAACGGATTTGAATGAGCCCACAACCCTTGGCGATGGTAATTCTCAAGGGAAAACGCAATTGTTACAGCCGGAAAAAAGCAAAAGTTCATTTTCCCTGCTCCTGAAAATTGTATTTTTATTAGGGTTGGGGGGTGTATTTGCTTATTTTTTCATCCCTCCGGTGGGTCGGGCGATCGATACTGCCGGGGAGTCGATTTTCGGGAAACGCGGTTTCATTAATCCTGCAAGCAGGCCGGAGAAAACAGTTGAATCTGTACCTTCTCCGGTAAAATCTTTAGAAACAGGCTCGTTTATAGAGATTAAAAGTTCTGCGGCTGGGGAATTGGGAAAAGAGGGCGATCGCTTGGATTTGCGAGTCGCAATTGGTGAGTTGACGGTCAAAGGAACAGTCCCTGCCGGCAGCGTTTTGCAGGTGACAAACAAACAGCTTACGCCTCAAGGCAATTGGCTGGAATTGAAAGTTTGCTCGATTCCTGAAATAGTGCGATCGAACTCTCCCAAACCCAACTCAAATAAAGATTTTTCTACAGTTTCAAAACCCGCAGTGAACCGAGCTCCCGCTGTGGCAACTCCCTCGCCTTCCCCAGCCGTTAAGCCAACAGTTGAAGTAGGAATCGCCAAGCTGCAAGCGGGAGAAATCGGATGGATTCAAGAACAAGCTGCCCTTTCTAAAGTAGTCTCCAACCTAGCCCCAAATCCTAATCAACAGGGAAAATGCGTTGATTCTGACTCAAATCCCAATGCTAATTAATTATCATCTGTCATCGGTCATTAGTCCTTAGTTATACTAATTCCGGTTAATTGCCCGCTATCAACGGTGTTTGTAGTGAGGACTTCAGCCCGAGCGAGTTTTAGGACGATTCTTTGTCCTCACTACAAACTAATTTGATTGCGGTGGATCGAGGGTAAGCTGTTGTGCATTTAAATTGCATCTTTCGGACGTCGATCGCGTGCCTACCCACAATATTTTATGATTGTTTAGAAATAATTTAAAGGCTGATTAGCTGACATATTAGTTAGATAGAGTCCGGTTAATCACCGATCGTAAAATAGTTGGCAGTCAGTCCTTGAAGATGAGAGAGGACTGGATACGTTACTACAAACTTAACTATAAATTTTTAACCGGACTTGATAGGATTAGATTATGGCAATTTCTTGGCAATTTCAGCGAGTTTGTTTACCATTTGATCGACCGCTTTGTCAACAGCTTGACTCAACAAAGTATCCTCATTACTGCTGCCAGAATTGCTGCTGATACCTCTGACAGAAATATTAGAATCGCTTTGATCGGATTCTCCTACTGCTTTGGCGGTGGCAAGAATATCTCCTGAAGCTGTACCGATTAACCGCACGTCTATTTGAACGGTAGCTTTGGTTTTTTGCGACCCGGCGCCGATTCCCATGAAACTGCCGCCGCCTGATTGTTTGTCAATATTAAACTTGGTAATGGTGCCGATGAGTACGGCGTCAACTCCTAACTCCTTGCCAATTTCTGCTGCTGTGCCGGCATCCATCGCACCGCTGCGATTTTGCTGTTTGAGCACTTGTTCGAGTTTGCTACGATCGACTACTGTATAAGTGCCATTGTTGACAAGTTCGTTGATTAGCAGTTCGCTGATGCCTTTAGCGGCCCCGACTCCCCTGTAGGAAGTGTAATAGCTGTTGGTGGTGCCGTAGTCGAAGTCCATGACGACTAGGCGCTTTTTGGCAGTAGCTTGGGCGAGTTGGGTTGCGGGTTGGGTGGTGGCTGGCGTGGCGGTCGCGTTGACTGAAACCCCGGCTAGCATTAGGGTAGCGAGGGAAATGCTGGTTAAGCGAGATATGGTGGTTGTTTTCATAAAGGTTTCCTCACAGTGGTTTTGTGCCGACTCTAGGATACTTTACGGAACAGCCCGATGTCAGGGTTGGCGGTGAGGAGGTTGGAATTGGCGATCGGATTTTAGTGTTTTTTGACTTTCAAAAGGCTTAATTTTTGTTAATTAACCGCAGAGGACGCAAAGGAGACAGAGAAAGAAAGGAAGAGTTTAATAAAGGTTTCAATCCTTAATCGGGATTTAGGGGTTTTCCTGCCAAAAAATCTAAGATCTTTGTACTGTAACGCGGGCAACAACCGCACAGCAATCCCAAATACCTCCTAAGCCCCAGCTTCCATAAAACCCATCAACCAATTAGCCATCGTCGCCCTGCGAGTTTGTCTCGGCCCGAATTCCCCAATTTTATAGCCCTTAAACCCCAATTTTTCCTTCAGCAACTGCTTGTTTTCTGGAGGGGTCGATCGAGTCAATTTCACGGTCGCCGGCCTAGAATCGATAAAATCCGGCGGTTCCGGGTATTCTTGGCGCCACTCGGTAGCAACATCAGCACTGTTCCACTTACCAGTCTCGGCATCGCAGCGGTAGCCCAGATAATGCCAAACTAATCGGTTGACGGCAGCATCGTCTATTTCTTCGTTGAGGATAGCCCAAATAGTTTCGTTATTCAGCGGTGGTAATTCAGACATGAGCGCGATCGAATCGGAAACACAAAAAGTTTAACTCACATTAGGTACTATTCTCAGGAACAGGCTTTCGGGCCCGTTCCACAAAAAATCATAGGAATTTGTTTGTGGGGTGGGCACGCGAGCCCGCCCAAAATGCCACCCCACAAAAAATCAATTATTCAAAATTCCGTCCTTCTCGGCCATCGACAGCATCAAGTCAATCACGCGGCAAGAATAACCCCACTCGTTGTCGTACCAAGAAACAACTTTGAAAAACTTAGAATTTAGTTCAATTCCCGCACCTGCATCGAAAATGCTCGATCGCGCGTCGCCCTTAAAATCTGTAGAAACCACCGCATCTTCAGTATATCCAAGAATGCCTTTGAGTTCGCCCTCCGAGGCTTTTTTCATTGCCTCACAAATTTCTTTGTAGCTAGTTTCCTTCCCAGTTTTAAAAGTAAGGTCAACTACAGACACGTCGGGAGTTGGCACCCGCAAAGCCATTCCAGTCAATTTTCCTTTCAATTCCGGCAACACCAAAGTAACAGCTTTTGCTGCACCGGTGGAAGATGGAATAATATTTTGAGCCGCACCGCGTCCTCCCCGCCAATCTTTTTGGCTGGGGCCGTCTACAGTTGGTTGAGTAGATGTCATGGCGTGAACTGTAGTCATTAAACCTTCTTCCAAGCCGAAGTTATCGTCGATCACTTTGGCAATTGGTGCTAAACAATTCGTCGTACAGCTAGCATTGGAAACAACAGTATCTTTTGCCTGGTCAAATTTGTGGTGGTTGACGCCTACTAGATATGTTGGTACTTTTTCAGGATCTTTTGTCGGTGCTGAAAGTATTACTCGTTTTGCTCCCGCCGTCAAGTGTTTTGATGCGCCTTCAAAATCTGTAAACAATCCGGTAGATTCTACAACATAATCTGCGCCGGATTTACCCCAAGGCAATTCGGCAGGGTTTCTAATCGCTGTGCAGGGGATAAATAGTCCGTCAACGACAATCCCGTCGGGTTTGCTTTCAACTTCGCCGTCGTAAATGCCGTGGGTGGAGTCGTATTTGAAAAGATAAGCCAGGTTTTCTGGCGAAACTAAGTCGTTAATGCCGACAAATTTGATGTTGGGGTTTTTGATGCCGGCACGCATGACTAGCCGTCCTATGCGACCAAATCCGTTGATGCCAACTTTTAATGCAGCCATGTTTAAACTCCTCTTGAAAATCTCGCTAGTCGATCGGGCGATCGCCTGTTGTGGCTTAGAATTTACCACGCTAACTGATATTTGCAACTGATTCTTTTCTATATCTTAAGAATTCTGAATTATGCCCGGGTAGCGAAGGGCAATTAATCCTGAAATGACCGCTGGCTAAGGGCTGATGGCTGATGGCTGATGATTGTAAAAGTGCTATAACAGACAGAAATTCTTTTAAAAATCGCCTTTTTAAAATCAGGCTAAAGTAATAATAAAAAACTTCTGCAAAAGCCAAAACAGATTGATATTCTCACCAGTGGCGGCTTTCGGGGCCCGAAGCCTAGGATTAAAGTCACAGATACGCACAAGGACACAGCAATGCCGTGTCCCTACACCGATGGCGTACAATCTATATGTCGCTCTACTTTAGAGAATTGGTATAATCACCAATCACTAATGACTAATGACTAATGACTACCCGACGCACTTAGTAGTTAGCAATTCCACCGCATCTGAAATAAAACACGACCCGCCAAATTTATTGAGCACGGGTCTAATGTTTTCTGCAACTGCTGATATTTGAGCGGGAGAACAAAAAGCAACCACATAAACGTTATCCAGCGCCGTCATTGATGAATTGCGGGAAACGTGATCCCTGGTGCTTTTTCCCGCCACATCACGAATCACCGAATAACCGGGTACGCCAGCTTTGTCTAAACCGTCTAAAATCTTGCCGAGTTCTACTGAGTGGGCTATGATTTCTACTCTTTTGACTGACTCCATTATCTCACCTCCAAAACATATTGATTCCGTATAGATACAGGGGAATGCCTACAATGATATTAAATGGAAATGTCACTGCTAAGGCAGTTGAAATGTAAAGACTTGGATTCGCTTCGGGAACAGTTAGGCGCATGGCTGCTGGTACTGCTATATAAGAAGCACTCGCGCACAAGACGGCAAACAGCAAAGTGTCTCCCTGCGGCAGTCCGATTAATTTGGCTATTAGCAAAGCAATTACTGCGTTGAGTATGGGAATTAGGATTGCAAAGCCGATCAGAAAAATTCCTGCTTCTTGCAAATCTTTAATTCTGCTGGCCGCAACCAGACCCATGTCTAGTAAGAAAAAAGTCAAAACTCCGTAAAATAAGTCTTGAGTAAACGGACTCATAACTTGCCAACCGTGTTCTCCTGTTAGTATGCCCATAATTAGGCTGCCAATCAGCAGAAAAACTGAACTGTTTAGGAATGCTTCTTGCAACACTTCTGGCCAAACTATTTCGCGTTTTCCTTCTTCCCCGCCAAATACACTGACTAGAATGAGACCGACTATAATTGCCGGGGATTCCATTAATGCTAGCGCGGCTACCATGTAACCGTCAAACTCGATCCCCTGTGCTGTGAGGAAGGAGGTTGCGGTGATAAATGTGACGGCGCTGATGGAACCGTAGGTGGCTGCGATCGCCGCGGCATTGTAGGAGTCGAGTTTGATCCTCAGTATAAAAAAAGTATAAATTGGTACTAAGATTGACATCAGCATCGCTGCAAAAATTGTCAGGGCGATTTGCTGGTCAATTCCGCTTTTGGACAGTTCGACGCCGCCTTTAAATCCGATCGCAAACAGCAGGTATAGCGAAAACAGTTTGGGGATGGGCGCTGGAATTTCTAAATCAGATTTGAGAAAAATTGCCAGCATTCCCATGAAAAAAGCTAATATTGGGGGATTTAAGATATTTGACGCTACTAAACTCAAATCCACGATCGTTCACTCCCATTTTTTGCGTTTTTAGTATTACTTCCCCAGTAATTGTTGCACGAGAAGGGATCGATAGAGCGATCGAACTTTTGAAGCGAAAGCTCGACGGGGCTAAATACCGCCAAAAAGGGCAAAGACGCACACTGCACACCCTACAACCAGTAAGGCGTGCACTTCGCACCCGCAGGTTAAGTATTTGTGTTTAACTAAGCAACAGCCAAATAAGACTCTAGGTCTTCGGAACCACCGATCAACTTGCCGTCGATAAATACTTGCGGCACAGTTGTAGCCCCAGTCACAGCCCGGAGCGATCGAGTTGTGGCATCCCGGCCCAAGACGATTTCTTCATAATCCAAGCCATTTTGACTCAGCATTGCCTTAGCCTTAGCGCAGAAGGGACAGCCCATTTTTGTAAACAGCGAAACTACCTTCGGCTTGGCTGCTGCGGAGTTGATGTAGTTGAGCATCGTCTCGGCATCCGACACTTTGAAAGGGTCTCCCGGTTCATCAGGCTCAATAAACATTTTGTCAACCAAGCCATCTTTTACCAGCATCGAATAACGCCAAGACCGCTTGCCAAAGCCTAAGTCTGTTTTGTCTACCAGCATTCCCATGCCTTGAGTAAATTCGCCGTTACCGTCGGGAATTAACGTCACATTGTCTGATTCTTGGTCTTTTGCCCACTCGTTCATCACAAAAGCGTCGTTGACGGAAATACAAACGATTTCGTCTACGCCATTTTCTTTGAAAACTTTCGCCAATTCGTTGTAACCGGGGAGGTGCGTTGACGAACAAGTGGGAGTAAAAGCTCCCGGTAGCGAGAACACTGCTACGGTTTTGCCTGCAAATATATCATCGGTGGTGACATCCACCCACTCGTTGTCTTTGCGAGTGCGGAAGGTGACTTTGGGTACTCTTTGACCTTCTTGGTTCGTCAGCATGATTTTAAATTCTTAGGTACTTAGATTCAATTCTTTTGCTTACTTTAGCGTACTCATAACGAGTATGACTTGTCAAGGGGAGGCGGGTCTTTTGCTCGGACTTGGGCGCGCGCGCGAGCTCAGTTCATTAAAGTCTTTGCGACGATAGTTTGAATCATAGTCCGAATCAATCTCGCGGCGCGCGCGAGCTCAGTTCATTGTCTTTGCGACAGCTAGCAGATTTAAAACTTGCTGTTTAAGTAGGTCGGCAATTCTGTCTCCATTCCTTTGCTGCTGCTAACGGGTGAGGATTTTTTACACATTCTCTCAACATATCGATATCAATTCCCGGTAGCAATTCGCTTTGTGTGATTAATTCATAACCGCAGTTGGACACGAATTCAACCGGAATTTCTTCTCGCAAATGGTAGATAGAAAATCGGTCATTTCGCCAGAACCAAACCTCTTGCACATTCAACCTTCTATACAGTTCTAGTTTATTGATGCTGCCACTGGTAACAATCACTTCAATTACCAAATCGGGAAATTCTTTATCTGTGCCAATACAGTAAGCTTCATCCGGTTCCGTACCGCCACTTTTTTCCTCTTGTCGCAGAGTTGTAGACCCAAAAGGAAAATATTCGACTTCAGCTTCTACAAAGTAAATTTCTAGCAGATTTCCAATGCCAGTTTTGCGACTTTCATGGCGGCGAGAAGGCGACATAATTTCCAAAACTCCATCTAAATAAGTAACTCGATATCCCGCTGTATCTCCAATCCGATTCAGCAGTGTCTCGTATTGTTCCCAGTTGGCGCTATCGGTAATGTAGCGATCTTCAGGATCTTGGCGTTGGAGTGCTTGTTCCTTAAGTAGCGTATCTAGCTCGCTCGTCAGCATCGGTATTACCTCCTTAGAAGTTGTTCTAATCTTAGCTCAACTTTATTCCCAATCAAACTGCCTCCCCAAATATTCCTCTAATTCCTGATTGTAAGGTCGGAAATAATCGCTCAACCTGTCGCGAACCGATTCATTTACCCGCTGATAAGAACCAGGATTAGCATTTTGGTATTCAGACAATTGATATTCCGGCAAATCTAAGAATTCTAAAACTTGCTTGACTGTTGTCGCCGCACCTGCATAAAAATCTTCGCTTTTCAAAATTAGCAACTGTTCTCGGGGAAAGAAAGTCCGCCAGTTTTTGATAAATTCTATGTACCTACCGCGAGCTAAATAATTCCCCGGTTCCTCGCCGATGATGTATTCTGGATTTTGATTCAACCGTTCAACTTCATCGCTAATTGCTCGATCGAGCGATCGCGCTTCCCAATTTAAGCCAGTCAAGCGGTAAAATTGAGAAATCGCCCGATCGACCGGATTTCGTAACAGTACAATCAGTTTCGCCTCTGGAAACAGGCTGTAGAGACGTTCCGGTGCTTCCCGACAGTCAAAATAGCTCGGACTTGCTTCGCCTGTCAAAAATTGCTCTCCCGGAGGCATTGGCGGAAAATGAGCCAAATACCAATCAATCCCTCTGTCAAAGTGCCACGAAAAAAAATCCATCTCCTTTTTAATCGGAGTCAAAATTTGCGGGTGTTGAGCTAAATAAGTATACAGAGAAGTTGTGCCGCACCGTTGAGAACCAATAATTATAAAGTTAGGAACTTTGACTGGTTTTAAGTTCCAATTTTGTATAACAGGTATCTTGCCTGTATCTGCTTGTGGAACAGGCAGCTTGCCTGTTCTCTTACTGATAAGAGATGCAAAACTTTGTTTGTAACTGACAGTTCGATAAAAATCAATCGCCTCGGCAATTTTACCTTGCCTGGTCAAAGCTTCCCCCAAATTCAGATAAGGCCAAAAAGCCTCCGGCTTAGCTGCAACAACTTCGCGGCACAAGTTCTCAACTTCATCTAGCTTGTTTTGCCTAACCAAAACTTCCCACAAATTGTAATAAAACCACCAAGGAAGATCGGGATTTATTTTTATTGCTTGGCAAAATGCCTCCGCCGCTTCCTCCCAATATTTTTGGTGGCTCAAAACAGCACCTAAATTGTAATAAGACCAGCAATCATCTGGTTTTTGAGCGACAATTGCGCGAGATGAGGCTAATGCGCGATCCTCTTCGAGGGCTTCGCTAACGCACTTTTCTTGCTGCTGCAACAACTCTTCTAATTCTGCTGACTGTTCTGCACAACTCGGCATAGTTGTCAATAGCAATTTGTAAATAATAATTCCGCTTTTTGGGCGATCGTACTGTGCTAAATTCTTTCCTAACTGCCAATAAAATTCCCGATTTTCCGGTGTAATTTGCAATTTAAATTGTTCTAACACCAACTTCAAATCAGACTCTGTTTGTCCGACAGCATATCCCAACTTCTCGTAAATTCCTGGCAAATTTTCGTCAATTTCAACAGCTTTTAAATACGTAGCGATAGCTTCATCCCACTGTTTTAGTTTAGTTAAAGCGTCGCCTAAATTGCAAAAAGACCAAGCAAAATCCGAGTTGAGTGCAATCTCGCAGCGGTAAGCAGCAGCAGCCTCTTCCCATCGCCGAAGTTTCAGCAAAGCATCGCCCAGATTGTGATAAGACCAAGAAAAATCAGGATTTAACTCAACAGCTTTTTTGTAAGCAGCGACAGCTTCCTCCCATTTTTCAAGTTTCAGCAAAACATCGCCCAAACTGTGATAAGACCAAGAAAAATTAGGATTTAATTCAATAGCTTTTTTGTACGCAGCAACAGCCTCATCAAACCGACCGCTTTCTTGCAGAGAATTCCCCAAATTATGGTAGTCATTATCCATGCAACACTCCTGCAAAACTAATTAATTTTTCCAGCGAGTTCAAATCCAACCGCATATCTTTATGTAAGGGTTTGATCTGAGTTCCATCATCAACCAAATCGCCAATTAAATGGTAATGTTCCAAACCGCATAAATTGCTAATCATCCAATAACAATACGGAACGTAAAGGGGAGAAAAAATCTCAATTACCTTAGTTCCTGGACTGCAAAAAACTAGATTAGTCAATCCCCCTCCGTGAGGTGCGACAACTACTTTAGCAGCAGCCAAACACGATGCTTGTTCCGCTACCGACATCGTTTCCAACTTGACACTGCGAAACCCAAATTTTTCTAAGTATTTAATTACCTCTTCATCGTTGACAATTCGCCGATAGGATGCTTGTTGGCGGCTGATATAAATTCGCTCTGAATAGTCTGTGTTTAGTGGCTGTTGTTCATTTAAAAATGTCTTTCTGAGATATTCGCACTTCCATTTGGAAACCGCTCCCGATCCGTTATAAGATATTGACGGAACTATTAATTTATCTGCTGTAATGTGTAAATTGCAGCGACTTTCTAAAAGTTTATCTTGAGGAATTCCTAAAGTCTCTAAAGTTTCTGCTTGATAGGGATAATCCCAGGCATTGACAACAAACTTATCTATAGTTTCTATCAATCCGCTCCGCTGTAAAAGGTCAAATCGGGTAATCACATCAAACATCCAATGAAAATAAGCGGCTCCACCCCAGCGAGCAGATAAAAAAGCCACATTTCCATCGACGTGTTCAGCGGCAGGCAATTTGTCGGAAGTGATTACCAATTCCGCACAACCCATTGAAATATCACGAACAAGTTTATTGTCTGAAGTAATTACGGCGGTAGTCACAACATCTGCCCAAGCTCGTCCGTTTGGCAATACGGCAACAAAAGCTTTTCTTGAATGACTTTGATGTTCCCAAAATCTGCTGTTGCTGTCGATTGTTTTGGAATCCGATAAATTGATGTGACTCGCAGGATGGATGTCAATGCAGGTGAGGTTAGGATTGGATTCTGCTGCAACGGTCAAATCTTCTGTAAACCCACAGTATTTTTTGAGAACACTTAAGGGTAATATTTGATTGCTGTATTCTGCCCGATCGCTCTCATCGACTTCTCCTTGTTGTTCCAGAGCATAACCTATATTATCGTAAGCTTCAAACAAATCGGGTTGAATTTGCAGTGCTTGAACTAAATTAGCGATCGCAGGTTCCCACTGCTGTTTGGCAATTAAACTCAAACCCAATCCTTCGTAACACCAACAGGATTTTGGATCGAGATTGATGCCTTGCTCATAAATTGCGATCGCCTTTTCCAATTCCCCTTGCTTCCGCAGTGCATCGCCCAACTTTTTGTAGAGCCAACTATGCTCAGATTCTAGCTCAATAGCACGACCAAAAGCCACTGCTGCTTCTGGCCAATTTTCTTGTGATTCCAGAACTTCTCCCAAACTATTGTACAGCCAACAATCATCGGGATTTAATTCAATAGCTTTGCGGCAAGCCGCCGCCGCGTCCTCCCAGTTTTCCAGTGCAACCAAAGCCTTACCTAATCTATCGTAAGACCAACAAAAAGCGGGATTTAGTTCAACTAACTTGCGGTAAGCAAAAGCAGCTTCCTCCCACTCAGAAAGCTCCATCAGCACATCGCCTAAATTGTTGTAAGTCCAACAAAAATCGGGATTTAACTCAATAGCTTTGCGGTAAGCAGCAGCGGCTTCGCCCTGTTCCTCAATCGCCTGCAAAGTTTCCCCCAAAAAGTAGTAAGCCCAACTAAAATTAGGGTTTAGTGCGATCGCCCGTTGGTAAGCGGCCCGAGCTTCGTCAAACAGTTCTTTCTCTTGCAGAGTTTTACCCAACTTGTGGTAAGTTAAGTAGTTGCCCGACTTAATTTTAATAGCTGTTTGATAGCGGGCGCTCGCCTCATCCAAATAACCCGCATTTGCCGCAATATCCCCCAATTTTTCCCAACCCAGAGACAACAGAGTTTGCTCTTCGCCCAAACTTTGATTGCCGATTTTTTTGACAATCAGTTGATAGCCTTTGTGTACTATTTCTAACTGACTTCCAAACATCTCCAAAAAAACATCTATCCCAATTTTAGTATCTTGCTCCGGGCTGTCGGGAAACGTAAACTGGTAATCGTCAAAAATCATCAATCCCCCAACTTTCACCAACCTCCAAGATAAAATCGCATCTTGCAGAACACTGGTAGGTTTGTGACAGCCGTCAATGTAAGCAACATCGTAATATTCCGAATTCAAATTCACTAACAAATCTTGAGAGTAACCTTGTAATTCAATTACCCTATCGGCCGCTCCCGTTTTAACAATATTGCCCTTAAAATGTTCTTGAAAATACAAATCAATACAAGTAATCTTTGCCGTCGGATGAGTTAAAATATTATCCAGCAGCCAGCAAGCCGACATTCCTTGAAAACTGCCGATTTCCACAACTTGAAAATCCGAAATTCCGGTAAATTCCTGCAAATGCCGTTGCCAAATAGGAATATTGTGGGTAAACCAATCTTGGGTAAATTGATAATCTTTCGCCGCACACTCAGGCCAACCCCTCAATTCGCTCGCTTTTTGGTGGCAAATAATTGCTTCTTCTAATTCCCCTAATTGCGGTAAAATATTTCCTAAATCGTTGTAAGGCTGAGAATTTCTCGGAGCGAGATCAATTTCGCGACGGTAAGTGGCAATTTGTGCGTACAACTCCTGTTGTTTCGCCCGAACCTCCTGGAGTTTTGCGACAACTTCCGCAGCATTGGGTTCAATTTGCAGTGCCATACTATAAAATACGATCGCACCTTCCAACTGCTTTTGTTTCGCTAAACTATTGCCTAAATTTATATAAAACTCCGCTCCATCTAACTCAATTCCCAGCAATTTGTGGTAATTTTTCCCGCTTGCAAGTATCTCAATAGCTTGACAGTAAGTTTCAATTGTGCTGTCTAAACCCGATTCGCTTCGCTTCCGCAAAACATATCCCAACCGCTGATTAATTCCCGTCAAGTTCGGCTCAATCTGAACCGCGTGCAGGTAGGCGCTAACAGCTTCATCCCAGGATTTTTCGCAGGTGAAGGCAATTCCAAAATTCACATAAAACCAAGGAATATTTGGATTGATTTCAATAGCTTTGCGGTAGCAACTAATAGCTTCCTGCCACAGTTTTTTTTGAGCCAAAGCTTCCCCTAAACAATTGTATGCCCAGTAGGAATGATCGTTAATTTCCAGAGTCTGACGGTAACATTTAATGGCTGCATCAAACTCGCGCTTTTGCACCAAAACATTGCCCAAACCCAGGTAAGCACGAGCATAATTTGGATTGAGTTCGACGCTTTTGTTATAACAGGCGATCGCCCGATCGAATTCTCCTCGCTCCGCCCAAGTTTTACCCAAACTGTGGTAAGATTCAAACGAATTTGGATTGAGCGCAATGGCTTGTCGGTAATTGGCGATCGCCTCATCCCACCGTTTCTCCCCGACCAGCATTTCCCCCAAATTGTGATAAGCTGTTGCCAGCTTCGGGTTTAACTTAATTGCCCGCGAATAACATTCAATAGCGCGATCGAACTTTCCCAATTCAACAAAACTATTTCCTAGAGTGACGTGCTCATCAGCAGTTGCCCAATTAGGCTCGATATTAAAAGCTTGATACCAACAGTCTGCTGCCTCTTCTCGCTTCTCTAACTGCGTCCAAACTCTCGCCAACTGCCGATAAGCAGCAGCAAAATTCGGCGCTAGCGAAATCGCTTTTTCACAATTTGCGATCGCCTTTTCCCACTGTTTTCCTTGAGCATACAAACTACCGAGATTAGCGTAAACTTCCGGCAAATTTGGATTACGCTCGATCGCCGTTTCATACCACTGCTTAGCTTGCTCGATTTCACCTCGAACCTGCATCACTTTCCCCAGCGTCTGACAAGCTGTCGCCAAATTCGGTTCAATTTTCAACGCTAACTCGCAAGCAGCAACTGCCTCATTTAACCTTCCTTCGGCTAAATAAACTTCTGCTTGCCGACTCAAATCAACCGCTGCTTTTTCCATCTTCTCAATCGAGGGCATAATTAAACTTACTCCAGATGCCAACTAACCCAAACGCACCACTTCAACCATCCTTTTCAGCGAACTCAAGTTCACTAAAATATCCTCAGTCAGCGAATTCTGATACATCAACTGTCTAATAGGATAGCATTCAAAAGCCTCCCCCGCTAAAAAGTAATGTTCCAACTGCAAATATTGACTGCTTCCCCAGTAATAATGGCTGATATAGTGAGGCGACACCAACTCAATTACTTTAGTTCCCTGGCGACAAAAAATCGTATTTGTCAAGCCGCTGCCGTGGGCAGCAACTATCACATCAGCGTGGTAAAAATGAGCAATTTGCTCTGCCAAAGACATCGACTCCGGCAAAATAGAAACAAAGCCAAATTTCTCCAAAACCTCAACCACATCTTCCTCGTTCAAAACTCGCCGGTATCTCGCTTTGCTGCGGCTGATATAAATGCGTTTTGGATAGCTGGAACTAGGTGTAATTCCCTTGAGAAACTCGCGCCTCAAAAAATCCATCGCCCACCCAGGAGGCCAGCCCAAATATCCCGCAAATGACGGCACAATTAACTCTGTTGCTTGAATGTGAGGCAAGCGATCGCTCTCCAATACTTTCTCTTCAGGAATGCCCAGAATTCTTAGACTTTCCCGCTGAAATTGGTGCTGACAACTATTCACCAAAAACCAATCAATCTCCGCCAAATCCCTACCGCTGAGCCGCAGCAATTCTATCCTCGGCAAAACATCAACCATCCAGTGAAAATAGACATTTCCCGACAAACCAGAAAGCACCGCCACGCTACCGTCAATTTGCTTTAAAGGCGGAAAGGATTCTAACTGAAAAACGCTGTGTTTTCTAACATCATGCTTTTCGCATCCCGGCAAAAACCCCGGATAATCTCTCGACACATCAGCCAATAAATAATTGTCAGGAGTAATTACAGCGATCGCCTTGCAAATCATCCAATAATTTTCCTGCGGAACAATCCAAACTCGCCCGTTGGGAATCTGTGCCACAAAAGTCTTTGGCGACTCCACAGGTAGCCGTTGCAAGTTCGACAAACGGCAAACTCCCCAACCCAAATGCACCGGATCGAACCACTTAGAAATCCTCTGCAAACACAGCCCGCAAGTTAAACCTGTACAATCAGAATTTTTCAATTGCGAATTAGTTAACGAAAATACGGCAGTCTGAATATTTTCGGCACAGGCTTCTGGTGCAGATTTCCAAACTATTTCGACATAATTTTCTGCTTCCAACTTAGCATTAACCAGCCAATCCCAACTCGATAAATAAATACCATGAGGAGGTTCTATAGAATTAGTATCGGGCGAGATAAAACTCTTTTTATTCCACTCTTTCCGCTCCCCATACCCGTGCAATTGCAACTCTAAAACCTTTTGATAATAATCGATCGCCCGATCCCAGCGCCCCTGTTTTTCCAGGAGTTTTGCCAACTCAAAATAAACCTGCGGTAAAGCAGGTTGAATCGTCAACGCCATGCGGTAAACTGCAATTGCTGCACTGAACCGCTGTTGCTGGGCTAAGGAATTTCCCACCCGCCAGTAAATCTCTGCATTTTGTGGCTGAATTTGCAAAGCTTTTTGATAATAAGCGGTGGCCGATTCGTGTCCGCCGTACTCTGTTAAAGCATTTCCCAAGTGCAAGTAAATTTCGGCTAAATAATCGCAAATTTCAGCAACAGGCAATTCGCGATCGGGACTTGACAAATATCTAGCCGCACCATCTTTTTTCTTTACTTTTAAATCCTTTAAATCTGTGACATCCGTGACATCCCTTAAATCTGTGACATCCGTGACCTCGGTTGCCGAACTCCCCATCAATGCTGCGAGAAATCGATCGCACGCAGCGATCGCTCTTGACAATTCATCATCTTCTAAAGCAGCAATTCTGTGCCTTTTTGCCAAACGGCAGTAAGCCTCAACAAAATCAGGCTTCAGAGCTATCGCCCGCTTAAAATAAGGCATGGCTTCGGCAACTTGACCCAAAACCATCAAAGAAAACCCGGCGTCTGTATAGCCCGAAATATGTTCGGGATTCAGCTCGATCGCGCGATCGAAACAAGCAACCGCCGCCGAATGTTCTCCCTGTATTTGCCACGCTTTCCCCAGATTGTAGTGAGCCAAAACCATGTCCGGCTGCAACTCAATAGCTGTGAGGTAAGATGCGATCGCCCGATCGGGATTTTGGTCCAGCAACGCTTGACCAAAATTATTGTGCAGCGTCGCCCAATCTGGCTTAATCTCGATCGCCCGTTGGTAAACCTCGATCGCCTCAGCAGCGCGATCGTCCTTCAGCAGAATCCCACCCAAATTGCTGTAAGCTTCCACGTAATCCGGCTTCAGAGCAATCACCTGTCGGTAGGTATCAATTGCCGCTTCGAGCTGATTATTTTCATCTAAAACCACAGCCAGATTGTAGAAAGCAAGTAGATAATTGGGGTTAAGAGCGATCGCCTTTCGGTAACAGTCGATCGCCCCCAACAAATTACCCTGATTGTGAAAAACATTTCCCAAGTTATAATGAACTTCCGGCCAGTCTGGTTTCAAATTCAGAGCTTGCCGGTAGTGAAAAACCGCCTCATCCAGCCACCAATACTCGCTGTAAAGTTGACCCAAATAAGCATGAGCCAGAAAAAACTGCGGCGAAATCTCCAAAGCTCGCACAAAAGCGTCTCTTGCCGCCGTCGGATCGCCTTGAGCTTCCAGAATTTCGCCTAAAGTGGTATAAGCCGAGGGCGAAAACGGTTGAAGTTCGATCGCCCTTTTGCAAAACTCGATCGCCTCAGTTAACTTCCCCCTGTTCAAATAAACTTGGGCTTGCCGGATATATTCTTGAGTGTTCATTGATCGCCAGCAGTTGCGGTTACTTTACCGCTTCAGTAAAACTTAGAAATTCTGATTTAAAAACTTTGTATTTATATTTTGCCCGATCGGGCGATCGATTAATTTCACTAATAAATCGTTAAAATTTTTACGCTTGACGTTAAAGTTGACACCAATCCCCGAGTTTTACTTCCTACTTTCTTTTGCTTCTGAGACTCAAGCCTCATAAACGCCGTTTCTACGAGATACGACACTTTTGCTGGCAAATGAATTACAAAAAACTGGTTTCGCTCCGGGGCGGTGCCAAGAGCGCCTGCCCTCCGGGTTTCTGAGCTGTACCTCATTAATTTGGAATCTGCTGTATCTTAACTTTCCTAGGGAAATATTTACCAAGAAACCGGATTTCTGACTCCACGTGCCTAAGTCATGTCTCTACATTAAAGCTTTCAACTTCGCTCCGCCGCAGGCAGAATGAAGTTGAAAGCTTCCAAGACTTTCAGTAGTGTGAGAACAGCCCCAGATTTTATCTGGTGCTGCCCCACAACTGCCACTTGTTTTAGAACAACTCGAAGCTGTTCGAGGTAATTGTCAGACCAGTCTGCAACTGAGCAACAGTTAGCACTCCGTTGCTGCCGTTGAAGTACAACGCACCGCTTGTTGGGTCGTAGATCAACTTGTTCGTCGTGCCTGCTCCTGGGGTAGCTGCGTTGAAACCAGAAACGACTACAAACTCGGTGGCGTCGAAGCTGCTGCCCAAACCAGAGAACACACCGCCCTGCTTCAAGCGGATCTTATCTTCGCCTGGGGTAAAGTCAGTAATCGTGTCTACGCCATAATCGCCACCGCTGGAGAAGAAGTAGAACGTATCGCTGCCAGCACCACCCGTCAGGACATCACTTCCTCTGTCGCCAGTGATAAAGTCATTGCCAGAGCCACCATCGACAGTATCGTTGTCTTTACCGCCGAACAGGCTGTCGTTGCCGTCGCCGCCGCCGACAACATCGTTGCCTTGGCCGCCATAGACTGTATCGTTCCCACCTCCGCCGAGTACGGTGTCGTTGCCTCTGTCGCCAGAAACCAAGTCATCGCCATCGCCGCCGTCTACGAGGTCATTCCCTTTACCGCCAAAGATGACATCGTTGCCACTGCCACCAGCGACCACATCGTTGCCGCTGCCTGAAAGGATGGTATCGTTGCCGCCGCCGCCGCCGACACTGTCATTGCCGCCGCCCGATACAATCAGGTCGTTGCCATCGCCACCGGCGATAACATCATCGCCCCCAAAAGTCAGGATGATATCGGCTTGGGCAGTACCGTTCAACCTGCTAGCGTTGGAGCCGCCGATAATATCAAGTCCGCCCCCAGCGTTTTGAGTAGAACTTGTCGGCTGTGTTGGATTAGTTACCTGTGTCATTTACACTCCTCCTAAAGGATGAACCATTTTTCTACAATACACTTTTCTCTGCTATACAAAACCTGGCTAAGCTTATTTAAGCTCCACCATTCAACTAGAAGTAGTTTCTAGAGGGTCTGCTTCCTGCTTCTACCAAGGGAGTCGGCTCCTACTTGTCCACAGGCGTAAATTCGGGTGGAGCAGCACCCTATTTTTCAAATGAGTACAACTATTTTTTTTGAAGCTTTTAGCCAACGAAACCGGACATTGGTTGAGACCCTAATTGACCCGGCTGCCATAAGTTGTCATGTAATTTAAATTGTCCGTAAGGAGGTCGGGATCGCAAGTTGAATCCTGTATTCCTTGAGCAGCAAATATCGGTTGTTTCCTGCTGTGGACTCTCGACTCCACCACTCCCTCCCTCCTCTAACACCAAAATATTTCAGCTAAACGTTTGTGAGTGTACCATACTGAGCTTCGATGCGGCTAGTCATTTTTAAAACAATAGCCGGGAAATACACATAAACCATTTTTAATCGGAGTATGCTCTCAAGATTGAGAAATCGCACCGGGCCCTTCTTGGCACTGTCGATCGCCGGGAAGTTCGATCGCCCGGAATCGGGCTGGAACTGAGTTGCGACTTTTAAGTACACTGTAGTTGACCAGACTTTTGATTTTCGCCAATAGTTCCCCAGAAATCAAAATTTTTTAGCTAGCTTTCAAAGCAAGCCCGCGCACGCTGGAGGCCGCATTCAATCAAAAGTGCGTCCCAACACAATCCCCGACGGACTCTTGAGGCTCATCACCTTGATTTTTCCACCGAAATCCCTCGCACTCAACCCAGGATTTTGGCTGAAAAACCCGGTTTTTCAACCCAAATAGGTCATTGCAGCCATGAGCCGCATCCATCCCGACAATCTGACAATGCAGCGCTTGTGTTGGGAAGTTGAGATGAACGGTAGGCCGGTAGAGTGGTGACGGTACTGTCAGTCGATTTTAAATTTGAGATTTGAGATTTTAGACTTACTCCACAGATGAATCTGGGAGGTTGAACAAAGATCTAACATTTTGGGCTGCTGGCGACTCCTGTCGGAAACTGGTATCCGTTTTTGGGCGGGGTCAAAGCTGAGAAGAAACTGCTGCGCATCTTGTACCAGTTTATAAACAGAATGCAACTGCTCGTAAGCTCCAAACTCCGTCCTCAATCCTTCCCCATCTAAAACCTCAAATCTCAAATCTAAAAAGGTATTAATTGTCTCTTGGTTCGGGACACAGTGTCAAACAGAAAAATATGCGGCGTTGCATATATTCATAATGATATTGAAAAATGTGGAGTGGCATAATAAAGGCAAAGTTGTTCAAAGTTCAAAAATGCAATGCCCCAAATACAACGGTGAAGATGCAGTTAAAAATGGACATCAATACGGAAAAGAGTGCTATCGATGTAAGCAATGCAATCGCCAGTTTGTCGAAACCTATAGTGAGCGTGGATATTCTGAGGATTCCAAACAAATTTGCTCCTTTAATGTACTGTAATGGCGCGAGACAAATGGAGCGTTGTACTGGTATCAGCCACAATAGTATCATCAACTGGGTCAAAGAAACAGGGGGACGATTACCTGAAACTGAGGCAGTTGAAACCATAGCAGAAGTAGGCGAAATCGACGAACTCCAGACATTTGTTGGCTCAAAAAAAACAAGCTCCTTGTATAGACAGCAGTAAATCATTTTGCTGAGGGCATTCTTGCTTGGACGTTAGGGGATAGCAGCAGTGACACTTTTGTGGCTTTGTGGAGGATGAGTAAAAATTGGTCTTGCTATTTCTGGGTCACTGAGGGCTATTGTGTTTACCCAAAATATATCAACTCTGAAGACCATATTGTTTGCAAGACTTATATGACAAGGGTGGAAGGAGACAACACGAGATTAAGACATTATCTGGCGCGGGTTACATCGCAAGACCTTATGTTATTCCAAGTCTCAAGAGATGTTGCAACTTTCAATTCGTTTGTTGCTTTTTTATCTCAAGCACCAGCATCAAAAATATTTCCCTGTTTTTCCTCGATCATGATTATCAATATATGCAACGCCGTTATGGGTTGGCGCAATTGTATTTAGGGATAATTTACCTGTCGATCATGCCGAAGCCGTCGAAAGTTTGATTCAATTTGTCGGAGTTCAAGTGAAATGCTTATCTCCCTACTCGCCGAATTTATTTTCCATCGAGTTGTGTTGGTCAAAAATCGAAGTAATTCTCGGTTCTGAAGCAGCTCAAACTTCAAATGTTCTTGATGAAGCGATTACTAAAGCTCTTAATGCTATTACTGATGAAAATGCTTTGAACTGTTTTCATCACTCTGGTCTATTTTTAGAACCAAATACATAGTTAATTTTTGTAGTAGATTTGATGGCAAATAGCTGTCAGTAAAAATATTAACTTATCACAAAATATTTGATTGCTAATTGTTAACTTCGAGCTGCTAATTAACAATTAGCGATTTCCAGGAAATTTGGTTCGGCATTCATAGAAAAGCTCTACTATTTATTCCGATGGTGTGCTTCTAGTTGCGCTGTTGACGCGTTGGAATTGCTCTGGCTGTCGTAGCTGTAGATGTGAGCGTCGCTCTCGAACATATAATTGATGGAAGTAGCTGCATAGTAGCTCAGCGCTAGCAGCGATACTAGATTAAGAATTCTATAAATTGGTTTCTCAGACACTTCGTTCATTTTTACTCCTACTTTTTATGCAAATAGCGAATGTGGATACAGTGACGGCACTTTTTTTTGAGAAGTTCCCAAACCCAAAAATCCAGCACCTCTAAAAATTTCGCTTGCTCGCGTTATACACTCGTGATGCCCGATCGCCCAAAATAAATCGTACTTGAGATTTGAAACAGTTGTTGTTGCCTATTTCATATTGCAGTCTCTGCCTTTAATTGTCTATCTAACTGCGGTAAGAGTTAGGCAATTCAGGCGCAAACGAACTCTACAATTTATTTGTTAGAGCTGCTGCACTTTAAAAAAATTGAGATGTAAAAGGTTACAGGGCAAGGCGTCTAGCTTTTTTTAAGGCTAAGTAAGGATTTTACCAAATTCGATTAATGGTGCGCAGTGACCGGAAGTAATAAAAATTCTTAAGTTGGTCAGCAGAAGGAAAAAATATGTCTTAAGTTATAGTTTTGCCAGCAACAGGCCGTGTTACGTTGCAGATTAATTTTGAGCTTGGTTGAGGTGGCAGATAATCTTTGAGTAAAAAAATGTTGCGGTCGCTGTCCGACTATTTGGGTCTGACAATTTTGACTCAGCGACACCATTAAATCACGATGTTACAGAAGAAAAGTAGGCGTCAGTCGATTTGATACTTTGCCGTGAGACGTTAGGCGAGATATCAGTGGAGTCGCGCTCAGTCGAACGATTTGAGATTTGAGATTTACTCCACAGATGAATCTGGGAGCTTGAACAAGAGTCGAAAATTTTGGCCGGCTGGCGACTACTCTCGGAAACTTGTATCCGTTTTTGGGCGGGGTCGAAAAGCAGAAGGCAGAATTTGGAGCGGTAAAAAAATACTGTTTTAGGATTCAGGATTTTTATTTAATTCTACCTTATAACTGCATTTTTATAACCATCAAACAAGATGATTTACTCGCTGCGAGGAGCGATGCACGCCGGATCATTTAGGACGAGATAACCGACTTGGTTTAAGCCAGTTACTTCCACAATTTATTATAATTCTTGCTCGCATTGAGCAGTTTTTACAACAGACTTTTTGCTGGTAATTTGCAAAAGGGATAGGGGCAGAACAACAGGCCAAAACAGAGGGCCGATTATTAATGCTATCCAAGAGATGACGTCTTTTTTAGATGTCGCAGTATCATTCCAAAAACTTTTGAACCAAACAATAAAAACGATTAAGGCAATCGAAAAGTAGCTAATCATTATCATTTTTTTACTTGCCTGCCTAGAGATGGGATAGAAGTATTTATAAATATTGTATCTCAGGGTGTGGCTCGCCGATCGCAACTTTAGGCCCTGTGGTGCAAGCTGCAAGTGTCTAAAACCCAAAGTTTCACAGTTCTCCGAGTCCAGAGCCTGGGATGTAGAGGGGGCGCACTCCCGCTGTGCAGCGGCCCTGGGGGGCTAAAAGTCTTGCGCTCAGGAATTTTCGAGGTTTAGTCAAACCTTGAGGCTACCACCGCAATGACAGGTTATGCGATCGAGGTCTTTGGTTCTCTGTGATTTAACTCACGTATACTCGCAGACTTCGGTCACAAATGGAGCTAAGAACGATCGCACAGCTTAGCCGACTGCAATCACCCTACTCTTTTCTCAAATCCTCGATACTACAATTGTCGAGTTCAACGATATTTCATGCAAGCTCTGACTTTAAAATCCGATCGCGCGATCGCTGAACTGTTCTATCAAGTCACCCATTCAGGCAATCTGACTCGCACTCAAAGCCACGGACTGCACGCACTGTGCGAAAGTGCTCTCAGCGAAGATGCCCGAGATGCAGTAAACCGCCTGCTTCACGCCATCCGTCGCGGATGGGTCAGGATTTCCGATTAGTCCTCTCACACAAGAAGTTGAGATGAGTATTTCTACTTTCTCTCCTGTCAAGCTTTGCCAACAATAAGATTTTCGTGAGTAGGTCGCTGCATTAACACTCTCCAAAAAAAATTGTACTTCGATCGAAAAGCTCGAACCCGGTTTCTTGAAGAAGCCGGGATTTTTGATTTGAAGCAGCCAGTCGATTTTAGATTTTAGATTTTAGATTTTAGATTAACTTCACAGATGAATTTGGGAGCATGAACTAGAGCTTAAAATTTTGGATCGGTGGCCGCTCCTGTCGGAAACTTGTATCGGTTTTTTGGCGGGTTATTAAGTATATCTACGGAACAAAGACCACACCAAGAAACTAAGTAAATGTAAGTAAAAGCGGGTTTATAAACACCGTAAAAGTTTTACGTTGAATTAAGCCAAGCGATTTAGCTAGCAGTCATTAGTAATCTATTAATAGATAAATATTAATAGATTTGTCACAGTCTCTTGACAAACAGTAGAGATTTCGGAGTTCCCAAAAGCGAGGAATCGGGACGGGGTTGGCGTTTCAAGTTGCAGGGCGATCGAGGAAAGATCCGATCCCCAAGTCCCACTGACACAAATCACTAATTAAGACCAAATCGATCACATTTAGTCGCGTAGTTGAATCACATAAATATTGGGAAAATCAGTCAATACTATCAAAAGTGAGTTCAAACAAAAAAAACAGATGATTACCCAAACGTTTTTACCTCAATTTACTATTGCAGAGCTAGTCTTTCAGGTATATCACTCCGGTCTGCTGACTCCCACTCACCGACAACAGCTCAAGACAGCCCTGTTAAATGACAGTCTTACCGAAGAAGATCAAACAGCCATCAACCGCTTGCTCCACGCAGTTCGCCGCGGCTGGCTGAAAGTTGTAGATTAAACTCGGTTCTAAATTTTTTGCCACTACTCTTTAAATGCACTGTCACTTGAAGGCAGAATTAAATCCCTTAAAAAAATCAGGCATTAGCATAAATGTAGGGTGCGCCACAGGCACCCTGCTGTTTTAACTTCTATTTTCCCAGCTTATTTATTCAGAGATTTTGCCGTCAGGCATCATCGCCTCTCTCAGATTCGCTTCATTCAAATTTGTCCCGCGCAAAGAAGCTTGATGCAAGTTTGCTCCCCGGAGATTTGCTCCCTTAAGGGAAACTCCGCTCAAATCTGCTAGATGGAGATTTGCACAGCTCAAGTTAGCTCCGCTCAAATCGGCTCCCTTGAAATCCGCTTTTTCGAGATTTGCTTCCGTCAAATTTGCCCAACTCAGATTTGCTTGAGTTAGGTTAGCACGGCTGAGATCAGCTTGTGTTAAGTTCGCGTCGGTTAAATTTGCTTTGCTGAGGTTGATTCCGAAAAGTTTTACTTCTGTCAAGTTTGCACCTTGGAAGTTAGCGTTAACTGCATAAACTTGAATCAAAATTGCCCGCTGAAGGTTTGCATCTCTCATGTCTGCACCCCTGAGACTCGCCCCCGTTAAATCTGCCCCGCTGAACAGGACACTCCGCAATATGGCTCCGCTCAAGTTCGCTCCCACCGCCTCGCATTCGCCAAAATTAGCGGACATGAGGTTGGCTTGGGAGAGGTTGGCTTGGCTGATATCTGCTTGATACAGATTGGCTCTGTAAAGGGTGATGCCCATCGCACTTGCACCCTTTAAACTAGCTTGACTCAGGTCAATATCGCGCAAATTTGTCCTTGACAAATTGGCACCGCTCAGGTCTATTTTGTGAAACACCCGTTCTCCGGCTGCATACCGTCTGAGAAGTTCGTCTGCATCCATGTCATTTCCCCCAAAATATTTAATAATATCTTTGATATGTCAATAATATTAGGCATGAGCGACCTTTACGTTTCTTGGTCTGAATACCATCGAAAAATTGAGGATTTGGCTGTAAAAATTGATGAATCTCAGTGGAAATTCGATCGAATTGTCTGTCTGGCGAGGGGAGGGCTGCGGGTTGGGGATACTCTGTCGCGGATTTTCGACAAACCTCTGGCGATTTTAGCGGCATCGTCCTATGGTGGGGCCGAGGGAAAAGTTCGGGGTGCGATCGAGTTTGCGCGTGATTTAACAATGGTGGGCGATAATTTGGGCAGCCACATTCTGCTGGTTGACGATTTGGTGGATTCGGGAATTAGTTTGCAGCAAGGTATCGCTTGGCTGAAGAGTCGCTACGGCGAGGATATTCAGGAAATTCGGACTGCTGTACTCTGGTACAAGGCTTGTTCTGTTGCAAAGCCTGATTATTATGTAGATTATTTAGCCGATAATCCTTGGATTCACCAACCTTTTGAAATGTACGAAAAGATGAGTGCCGCTGATTTTGCGGCGAAAGTCAAAAATTAGTAAAACCCGCCCCTAGGAGTCTTTGATTTGTAGTTGCTCTTTTGCCCAAGCTCGAAATGCTTTGATTGTTGGGCTTCTGCCTTCGGTGTTGCTGCGATCGACATATTCGGGAATTACATCAATAATGGGAAAGTCGGGGAAATTTTGGCTAGTATCGGACTCAGTATATTTTCCCTCTTGAAGCAGATAGATTTTCAGGGTTCGCCCGTCATATCTCCAAAGTTCCGGCACTTTCAAAGCTTGATAGCTGTTTAAAGCGGTTTGTGAGGAGTTGTCAATCTCGATCGCTAAATCCGGAGGCGGGTCTACTGTTAAATCTATTCGATCCTTGCCTCTGACAGCAGCTTGGTTCTGAATGTAGAAACAATCGTCAGGTTCTACGCCGCTCTGCATATCTTTGCTTTTGAAAGTAGTGGAACCTAAAACTTCACAATCAATATTAAGCTCTTCCAGCATTAACTTAACGAAGTCGCCAATCAATGACTTAGCTTTTTCATGTTTGGGTAATGGCATTCTGATTTCCAGTGTTTCTTTGTAATAAGTAAGTCGAATGGCGTAACCTTCTCCTAACTCGTCTAGGATAGACGAGTAGATTTCCCAGCTAACGTTTTGTAACTGCACTTTATTGCCGGGGGGGACAATTAGTTGATTCAGTTCAAATACTATTGATTTGGTTTCAGTTTGCATCGGTTGCTTCTAGGAATGGGACTCATACCAATTTAATGTGAAGTTGGACATATCTCGATCCCCCTCGCATCCCCCTTAAGAAGGGGGACGAAAGATCGGAATCTTGTCCCCCCCATTAAGGGGGGCTAGGGGGGATCGGATTCTACGGGGCCTCATAAAAAATTGGTATCATAGCTCTATTTTATCAAGGGACTGAAGAATGAGATGGCAAAACTTTGATTTGGCTTTAGCTGATATCTTGAACTTTTTGGCATAGTCCGCCCGGGGTTAAAAACCCCTGTCTCATAGCTAAAGTCCTCTGAAAGAGGACTGGATATTTATCAAGGTTTGGCAGTCGGTTTCAACTGAGATGTTGTAGCATTATCAGCAACAGGCAAGATGCCTATTCCACAAGAAATTCATTCTTTGTGGAACGGGCCGGAGATCCCGTTCATAAAAGCCTTATTGAAAATGGTGCAATATCTCAATTTCAACCGACTGTCTTCTATGAGACGGGGAATTAATTCACTCCTAGGGCTTGTGGGTAAGTGCAAGTCTGCTGATACAATTAGCGAACCGAAAGAATACGATCGCCCAATTCCATACTATCTGCCAAAACTTCCTGCCGCGCCCACCTATCCGCTGCCAAAATATCGTCTAAACCAGGACTTTCACAGTTATCGGCTTGATGTTTGTCGCACGCCTTCTCAATCAACTTCGGAATATCCAAAAACTGAATCTTCTCACTCAAAAACAGCGCTACAGCCTGTTCATTTGCCGCATTCAGCACCGCAGGCATCGAACCGCCCGCACGTCCCGCCGCATAAGCCAACTGCATACAAGGATACTTTTCGTGGTCTGGTTCTCGGAAAGTTAAATCCCCAGCTTTTACCAAATCCAGCCGTTCCCAATCTGTATGAATTCGCTCCGGCCAAGACAAAGCGTAAAGCAGCGGCAATCGCATATCCGGCCAGCCCAATTGCGCCAAAACTGAGGTATCTTGCAGCTCAATTAACGAGTGAATTATGCTCTGAGGATGGATGACAATATCAATGTCGTCATAATCCATTCCGAACAAGTAATGAGCCTCAATTACTTCTAATCCTTTATTCATCAAAGTAGCAGAATCGATCGTGATTTTCTGCCCCATCGACCAATTCGGATGTTTCAAAGCATCGGCTACTGTTACTCCTGCTAATTTGTCGATCGGCAAATCTCGAAAAGAACCGCCCGAAGCAGTGAGAATAATTCGCCGCAACCCCCCAACCATAACACCTTGGAGGCACTGAAAAATGGCCGAATGTTCCGAGTCAGCCGGCAATATTTTAACGCCGTATTTTTCGATTAAGGGGTTGACAACGGGGCCCCCTGCGATTAATGTTTCTTTATTGGCTAAGGCGATATCTTTGCCTGCTTTGATAGCCGCAATTGTTGGCAGCAAACCGGCGCAGCCAACTATGCCGGTGACGACGGCTTGAGCGTCGCCGTATTGGGCAACTTCGACAACGCCTGATTCGCCAGCAAGTAAAATAGGTTGAGGGTCTAGATCTGCGATCGCTTCCTTCAATTCCTGTAATTTATCTTCGTCGCAAATCGCGACAATCTCCGGTCTAAACTGGCGAATTTGCTGGGCCAGCAACGTTACATTTCGTCCGGCGGTTAACCCGACAATCCGAAATTGATCGGGGTATTGAGCTACAATATCCAGAGTCTGAGTGCCGATGGAGCCTGTGGAGCCGAGAAGAGTTATTGCTTTCACAATTGTTTAATGTTTTTTGGGCTATTCTAATATTACGATTGCGGGGATTAAAATTAGCGGTTAACTATTGCGTGGAAAGCACATTCGAGGGAATCATATTTTGAGTGGTCAGTTAGTGCCAGATTTCATGCAGAATAGGGAAAATTTTCCTGATTCGAGTGAGGACATCAGTGTCTCGATCGCGGAAAATATAGAGGAAAGTCGATCGCAGCTACCGTCGAGTTTGGTTTGGGCGATCGCTACTGCGGCGACAATTTTCTTTTTGTGTAGCAGTTTACGGCACGCTTTATTCCAATCAACAGCTTTCGATTTGGGAATTTTTGACCAAGCAATTTACTTGATTAGCCAAAACCAAAGGCCTTTTTCTTCTTTAATGGGGATTCATATTTTGGGCGATCACGCAGCGGTAATCTATTATCCGCTAGCTTGGCTGTACAAAATTTCCCCGGATGTGCATTGGCTGCTGTTGGTACAAGCAGTTGCATTATCCCTGGGCGCTTGGCCTAGCTGGAGTTTAGCGCGTTTGGCAGGTTTAAATCAAGAACAATCCCGTGCGATCGCATTAATTTATTTGCTCTATCCGGTGGTATTTAACATCAATTTATTTGATTTTCACCCGGAAGTAATCGCTTTACCCGCACTTTTGGCAGCAATTTTGGCGGCGCGTTTAAATAAAATTGTGTGGTTTTGTACCGCTATTCTGTTAGTTTTGAGTTGCAAAGCGGTTTTGTCCCTAACCGTTGCTGCTATGGGTTTATGGCTATTTTTTTGCGAAAAAAAGCAACGGTGCGGGGCGATCGCACTTTTGCTCGGTGCAGCTTGGTTTTTGATAGCTTCCCAGAAAATCATCCCCTTTTTTAGCGGCAGCGAAGTCGCTGGAGTCGGGCGCTACAGCTATTTAGGCAAATCCGTAGTAGAAATTATCATCAATCTCATATTAAAGCCACAGTTAGTATTAGGAAAAATCCTTTCCTTCGATACATTCAAATATTTATTTCTCCTCACCTTACCTGTGATTTGGCTGCTATTGCCATTCTCGGGCAAACTACGCCTACAATATTTAACAGCGCTAATTCCTGCCCTCCCTACCCTGCTAATCAATATCCTCTCTGACTTGCCATTTCAACGCAGCTTAGCCTATCAGTATTCAGTGCCTGTAATTCCATTTTTATTGTTAGCAGTTATCGCGAAGGAAGAAATAAGGAAGAGGGAAGAAATAAGAGAAAAAAAAGAAGAGGATAAAGCCAATAAGCAACATTTTTTGACCGATGTAATTTGGTCCAAAATTTCCCATAGCAAATTGTCAAACTTACCAGTTAAAAATTTCAGAATTTCTAACCTTTGGCTGGGAATTCAATTGCCAAAAATCATGATAATTTGGTCGTTAATAATTTTCCTATTCCTGGGCGAATATAAAGATTTTTATTTGTACCTAAATCGACTAGATACCTGGCAAGCTACACGCGAAGCAGTCGCGCAAGTTCAACCTCAAACCAGTATTTTAACAGATAATAGACTTGCCCCTCACTTTGCCCACCGCCCAATAGTAAAATTGCTTTCACAAATTTCGCCCCAAACAAATTTAGCTAAATTTCAATACATATTATTAAACCTGCGCCATCCCTGGCCTGATACTGAAAAACTTGGTGATACCTTAGCAAATCAACTTAAAAACTCTCCCGATTTTCACTTAACTTATCAAAAAAACGAAGTCCTGCTATTTAAACGAATTGCTGATTAAACCAATAAAATGCTCACTTTAAAATCCCTAAAATCTCATCCAGTATTTTTAATGATTGTCGTGACAACGATAGTCTTATTTACCGCCAGCAGCGCGCGGCACGCTTTGTTTCAGTCAACTGCATTCGACTTAGCAATTTTTGACCAAGCAATTTATTTAATCTCCCAAAATCAAACGCCATTTTCCTCTTTAATGGCAATAAATATTTGGGGCGATCACGCCGCTTTTATTTTCTATCCACTAGCTGTACTTTACAAAATCTATCCAGATGTTCACTGGCTTTTTTTAGTGCAAGCTGTTTCCCTAGCTTTAGGTGCTTGGCCGAGTTGGAGTTTGGCACGTCAAGCGGGATTAAACGAACGAAAAGCAATTGCAATTTCAGCCGTATATCTGCTTTATCCCGCAGTATTTAATGTCAATCTCTTCGACTTCCACCCAGAAGTAATTGCTTTGCCAGCACTGCTAGCAGCAATCTTAGCCGCGAGGCTGAATAAAACCTTGTGGTTTTGTGCTGCTATTGTATTAGTTTTGAGCTGCAAAGCCGTGCTATCTTTAACTGTGGCTGCGATGGGTTTGTGGCTGTTGTGTTTTGACAAAAAACGCAATTGTGGGCTCATAGCTCTATTTCTAGGCGCGGGTTGGTTCCTGGTAGCTACTCAGGCAGTTATACCGTATTTTAATCAGGGAAGAGAACACGCGGGAATCGGGCGATATCAATATTTGGGAAACTCGGTTTTTGAAATTGCTATTAATTTAATATTCAAACCAAACCTAGTTTTAGAGCGTTTGTTTTCTTTAGAGACTTTTGAATATTTAGCGTTATTGCTATTACCAATAATTTGGTGGCTGTCCCCGCGTCATCTGTCATCTTTAATTAGTGCTGTGCCGATGTTGGGGATGAATATTCTTTCCGACATCCCCGCTCAGCGGGATTTAATTCATCAATATTCTGTGCCGATATTGCCGTTTTTGTTGGTGGCCGTAATTTCCAGTTTAGCATATAGCAATCAGCAAAAGGGAAAGACAATATTTGATAGATTACCACTTCCTAACTATCCATTGCCTAGAGTCATTGTAATTTGGTCGTTGATAACTTTCTTAGCTTTAGCGAAATACGGCTATTTTTGGACTATTTATTTGAATGGGAGCGACACTTTGCCCGCTACCAGAGAAGCCATCGCTCTCGTCAACACCAAAGGTAGTGTTTTAACAAATGCTCAGATTGCTCCTCACTTAGCACACCGCCCTGTAGTAAAATTAACTCTGGCTAACGCCCCGCCTGCAAATCTCGCAGAATTTGATTATGTATTGCTGAATCTTAGATATCCTGGCTGGATGAGCGATCGAGATTTTGTTAATAACTTAGTAACTCAACTAAAAAACACCCCTCAATTTCAACTAAAATATCAGCGAGACGACATATACCTATTTACCCAAAACGCTAACAAATAAATCATCTTCTCCTCCTTTAACTGGTTCCCAGGCTCTGCCTGGGAATCGATGTCAAGAGGCTCTGCCTCGCTTGCGGAGGAAAATTGGAGGCAGAGCCTCCGGATCTGTGTTACCAGGCAGAGCCTGGGAACCAGTAAATCAATTTAACCTTAATCCTCAACTTTCAAAGCCCTTCTTGCCAACTTCACGTAAGTTTTCACAGTTTCATAAGGCATTTCCAAATCAGCAGCAATATCAAACAAAGATTCCCCCAATTCCCGGTGCGCCAAAATCGTCGCCCAAGTTTCAGCAATCTCAGCAGCGCGACTTCCGCCTGTACGCTTTTTGTGCGCCATAAACTTCTGTGTCAATTCATCTATTCGCGCCGCCAATATGCTTTGTATCGACACTTCAGGGAGCGCTTCTGTCAACCATTGTGCTCGCGTTTGTCCCAATCCAAAAGTTGTTTTGTGGCCAGTGCCGCAGTAAGGCGCTAACCGCCCCAAAGCATAAAATAATTGTACAAAATCAGGGCGATTGTGAGCCGATCGCCCTAGCCCAAATTCGACAGCCCCAGTGAATCCAGTTACCATGCCTTTTTTGCCCGCCGCTACCTTTTGCGACTCCAATTTGTGGCGGCTAATAATTGCATTTTCATCAATCCAATTCAAAAATTCTGCTTGGTCAAAATTTGCCCCCGAAAAGTTATTCCAGCGGCGCAAATAACTGTGAAAAACATTTTCGGGAACTGACAAAGGGAAGTGATGGCCTTTGCTACGAAAGCTTGTAGGAGTCACAAAACAAAGTTTAATGGTTGGCGACAATGGGGGTTCTGCTGTTAATAATTGCTGGTAAGTTGTGGGAGCAAAAGCCATATCCCAAGAGCGAATTAGCAGCGGAGCATTTCGCAAATCAATCTCTTGGGGCAAATTTTGCAGCCACTGACTCAGCCACTGCACTACTCGCTTTGAAAGTCCTGTTACGTACCAGCGATAAATTCGATCGCCTAAAAGCTGGAATTCTTTGCCGCCGGGGAGCAAATCACCTTGCAATCCCGAAATACTAAACGCTTTTTCTGACTGTTAATCGTGCAAAAGTTTCGATAAATCCGGGTCAGTTTGGTGTACTTGACCTCAAAACCAAGCGTGCAAACCTATAGCCTACTGCGCGTACAGATAGCTAGCAGTGCGGGGGGTCAATTCAAACACTAATCCGACTAACTCGGTGTCAGCGGGCTAAATCAGCCCAAAGGAAGGAGATTTTTTACTGCGGGTGCGGTAATGGAGCGTGCTCTGCGATGGCACTAATAGGGACAGCGCTGGGCTATCTTATCCGATTTTTATCCCGTTTGGGGGATGATTTTTGATGGCGATCGATGGCCCAAATTTTTGGTCTGCTCCAAAAACCAGGTCTGCAGCCCGTTTCCCGCACCGTCCGGGATAGAGAAAAACCACTAAAAAACCAACAACCTAAAAATCAATGTTTGTCAAGGTTTTCTTCCTTGTAAGTAAACAGAAATATACAAGTGTTTAAAATCACATTCTGCGCTACAATTGTCAAAAGCTCGTAGCATCCTCAACTCCGATCCTAAACTATGAACACAACAGAAAAATCTAAACTCTCCAACGAAAAAACTTTGGAGGCGATGAAGAATTTCTCCGAAACCTACGCCAAGCGCACGGGAACATACTTTTGTTCCGAGCCTTCCGTCACTGCTGTCGTGATAGAAGGACTAGCAAAACACAAGGATGAACTAGGTGCTCCCTTATGCCCTTGTCGCCATTACGAAGATAAAGAAGCCGAAGTAAAAGCCGCCTACTGGAACTGTCCCTGCATTCCCATGCGCGAGCGCAAAGAGTGTCACTGTATGTTATTTCTGACGCCAGATAACGATTTCGCTGGAACTAATCAGGAAATAGGAATGGATCAGATTCAAGCTGTCAGAGAGACTATGTAATCGGTTAAGTAGGCGGTCGTGAAATGGCAGGAGTTTTGAAAACAGGTCGTTATTTTTCCTATTTTTAAGACTTAGCTATTTAAAAGAAATCGATCGCCGCCTACTCAAACACACATCCGCCATCGAAAATCCCGAATCTCCAATCGAATGACAGAGGAAATCCCGCTCGAATTTTGGCAAGGTATCGAACAGTTTAACAGCCAAGAATTTTACGCTTGTCACGATACTTTAGAGGCTTTGTGGATGGAAGCCTGCGAGCCGGAAAAAAGGTTTTATCAGGGAATATTGCAAATTGCGGTCGCGCTTTATCACTTAGGAAATGAAAACTGGCGCGGTGCGGTAATCTTGCTGGGAGAAGGAATAAATCGGCTCAGTTATTATCAGCCGAGTTATGCCGGAATTGCCGTTGAAGAGTTGCTCGGACAAAGTGCTAAACTTTTGAGCGCTTTGCAACAAGCTGGCCCGGAAGAAGTAGCTAAATTTGTACAGTTGTTCGCAGGTAGAGAAGTGACAGGCTTACAATTGCCGCGAATTATCAAAGTACCAAAAAGTTAAATAAAGGTTAAATAAATGTTGGTATTAGGGTGTGCAGCAGACTTGGCTTTTACACAGAGGAGGGCTGGCTTTCTTGCGCGCTGTACAAGCAGATTGATTGGCTGTGGAACGAGCATTTTGCCCGTTCCCGCTTAAGAAAGTTGCAGGCACTCAGCAAAATAGCCAATTAAATTCGCTGTTGTCTTGCTAGGATAATTGGTTGAGACTCTCGGGTCAATCGATCGACAAGCGCGAAAATCTTTCTGGCCGTTAAGATAAAATACCTAACTGGAGATCGTGCCCTTCAGCAATTTCACAAATTTTGAGGCTTGTAAGTTATGATGCCCTCCGCTAAACTACTTAATTCCCGAATATTCAAAGGATTATCGCTGCTGTTGCCCCTGACTCTGGCAGGCGCGATCGCCTCTCCCACCTACCCGCAAGCCGGGCCGCCCCGCACTCTCAGCGTGCGATCGGACATTCAAGAAGCCGACTCCAAAACCGGCATCGTGACAGCCCGCGGCAACGTCCAAATCAACTATCCAGCCCGCCAAATACAAGCAACTGCTGCTCAAGCTCAATATTTCAGCCGCGAGCGCCGGATCATTCTCAGCGGAGATGTTTACGTATTGCAGCAGGGCAACAGCCTGCGCGGCGAAACCATAACATACCTCATCGACGAAGGGCGGTTTATTGCCCTGCCAGACAACCCAGGACAGGTAGAATCTGTCTATCTGGTTGCCCCGGAACAAGATGCGGCAGCCCAAAATGCAGTTGGCTCCCAACGTCCAACTACAGCCCCCCGGTAACAGTGGCTCGCAGCAGCGAAATTTCGCCTCAGCCAAAACATACTACTTGGGATAGATGCGAAATTTCGTCTTTATAAAACTAACAAAAGTGAAAAGGTAAAATTTAAATTAGAGACTCGATCGCACAAACCCGCAGTCTGAAATTTAGCTTGTAGAGGTTGCCTCGGCGAAAATGAAAATTGTACTCGAAAATATTCACAAATCTTACGGAAAACGCAATGTAGTCAGTCGCGTCAATCTTTCGGTAAGCCAAGGAGAAATCGTAGGACTGCTCGGCCCCAACGGTGCCGGCAAAACCACAACATTTTACATAGCAACCGGATTAGAAAAACCAAATCAAGGCACTGTTTGGCTAAACGATTTAGACATCACTAAATTGGCGATGCACCAGCGAGCGCATTTGGGAATTGGCTATCTCGCTCAAGAAGCAAGCATTTTCCGGAACATGAGCGTGCGCGACAACATTTTGTTAGTCCTAGAACAAACTCAAGTGCCGCGCTGGGAATGGCGCGATCGAGTTGATTTCCTATTGCAAGAATTTCGCTTAGAAAAAATAGCATCCAGTTTGGGAATTCAAATATCTGGGGGAGAAAGGCGGCGGACTGAACTGGCCAGAGCATTAGCCGCTGGGCGAGACGGGCCGATGTTCCTATTATTAGACGAACCGTTTGCAGGCGTAGATCCGATCGCCGTAGACGAAATTCAAACCATTATTGCCAAACTGCGCGATCGCAAAATCGGCATCCTCATCACCGATCACAACGTCCGAGAAACCCTCGAAATTACCGATCGAGCCTACATCATGCGAGACGGCCAAATTTTAGCCTCCGGGGCTGAAGAAGAACTATACAGCAACCCTTTAGTGCGGCAGTATTACTTGGGCGACAGCTTCGTGCGATAGTCTTTTGAATGCATTCGGCAAACGGTCGAATTTGAGATTTTAGATGTTAGATTGAGGAGCCATCTGCGACAACGCGCCACTATGAAAATAGCAATATCCAATTCTTTGAATCCCATCAACTGGCTGCCGAGAATTTCAGTAATGGACTGGTACATTACCAAAGAACTAATCGGGCCATTTCTCTTTGGCGTCGGACTCTTTACATCCGTCGCCGTCACAGTTGGAGCCTTATTTGAATTAGTCCGCAGAGTAACAGAATCCGGCCTCCCCTACGGCGCAGCCCTAGAAATTTTTCTGCTGCAAATTCCCTACTTCGTAGTATTGGCTTTCCCCATGTCAATGCTGCTAGCAACGTTAATGGCATACAGCCGAATGTCCAGCGACAGCGAACTCATCGCCCTCCGCAGTTGCGGAGTTAGCGTTTACCGATTAATACTGCCCGCAGTGATTATGAGTTTAATTGTTGCCGGCTTCACCTTTGGTTTGCAAGAGTTAGTCGTACCCGCCGCCAGCTACAGAGCTACTGTGACTTTAGACAGAGCCCTGAAGCGAGAAAAACCGATATTTCAAGATAGAAATATTATCTACACAGAATTTCGCAAACCAGAAAAAGGTGGCGACGAAACCCTGGCCCGCTTTTTTTATGCAGAACAGTTTGACGGCCAGCGAATGAAAGGTTTAACAATTATCGATCGCTCCACCCCTGGCCTCAATCAAATCGTTTCTTCAGAATCCGCTACTTGGAATCCCTCAGAAAATACCTGGGATTTTTTCAACGGAACCGCTTATATAGTAGCTCCTGATGGCTCTTACCGCAATATAGTTAGGTTTCAACACCAGCAGTTGCAACTCCCCCGCACGCCCTTAGATTTAGCTGCGAGAGTGCGGGATTTCAAGGAAATGAACATTGCCCAAGCTTTAGAGCGTTTGGATATCATTAAAAACAGTGGTGACGAACCGCAAATTCGCAAATTAAAGGTGCGAATTCAAGAAAAATATGCTTTTCCTTTCGTGTGCATGGTATTTGGTTTAGTGGGAGCCGCTTTGGGAACTCAACCGCGCCGCTCCGGCAGAGGAACGAGTTTTGGTATTAGCGTAGTTGTGATTTTTGCTTACTACGTATTTTCTTTCATCACCAGTTCTATGGGTGTGAAAGCTGTTTTGACTCCAATTCTGTCGGCTTGGCTGCCGATAATGTTTGGCTTGGGAATCGGGGGATTGTTGTTGGTGCGGGCAGCCTCTAGGTAAGTTTTACCAATAACATTAGGAATGGGTAATTTGGAACTTGTACTGCCCTTCGACTTCGCTCAGGAACCGCCTAGCCTAAGTATTGGGAATGGATATAAGCTGTCGGGCATCTTTCGTTGTATTTTTCGGGCGGGCGGGACACCCCACAAGAATGTCATCAAACTTGACTGTAAAATTTAGATGCGCTTGGGCTTATGGTTTTTGTTGCCGAACTTCCTTAATTTAAGGATTAGAAAAAGTATTGATTTCGCCGCCGCCAATGTAGCGTCCCGGAGGCAGCGAACGGGGTGTAGAAAAAGGTTGAGGTTGAATGGGCTGCACGCCCTGATTTGTGTTTTGGGGAACAACTCCAAAGTTAGGCTGCTCCGGCAAGTTAAGCTGACTTGGTGGAGCTGTTTGAAATTGAGAATTCGCTGAATTGGGAGAGAATTGAGGGCTAATTATCTTGCTTCCCCCGATCGTACTCGGAAAGGGGGATTGACCGACATTGGGAAGTAAAGGTGTTGGCGAAGGTATGGCTACTGGAAGTGCAGCAGGTTGAACTTCAGGTGCGAAGCCGGAACCAGATAAATTAGTTTGGTAGGGATTTTTCGGCAAAGCCACCGTTGCAGCCCCTGCATTAATTTCGGGGAGGTTCGGCACTCTGGAATTTAACCCAGGAAATGATTCAGGGACTGTAGCTGTCGGCTTTAAGAATTCTTGAGATTCCTCGATCGCTGTATTTGTCGGAGCCGCAAGTGGGGGAAGTGCTGCGGGAACATTCACAGGATTTGCTCCAGCTTGAGCTGTAGCGGTAGTTGGGAGCAAATTTGCCGCATTTGCCGCAGCCGCAGCCGCAGCCGGTCGATCGAGCAATTTAGCCGAGTCTGCAGTTTTCTGAGCCGCAGCCGCCGTTGCAGCAGTGTTAGCAACGACGTATTTTTTCATAGCTGCTTGCAGCGGACTCAAAGGAAGAGAATTTTCGTTTTGTTTGCCTGAATTAGCACCACTCGACGCCTGCGATAAAGTTGCTGTCGCTGTATCCCTAGACGCAGGCTCGATCGTTTTCATTCCGGAAATGGGTTCTCCACTGCCAGATAAACTCAAAGCTGATGTCGCGTTTGAACTTGCCAAGCTAGAATTTTGCGGGTTATTGTTTGCGGCCCCGACAGCAGGATTTGCTAAATTTGGCAAGGGCAAAAATCTGCGACTTGCTACCTGCTTTGAGGCTGAAGATGGCTGAGGAATTCCTAAGCCCCGATCGCGAATTTCCTCAAATAAACCTTGGCTTTTGACTACTGATGAATTTAACAAACCGAACTCTGAATTAGAGCGATTTAACTGATTGACTAGCACTGGTAAGCTGTCGATTTCAGCCGCAATGGCGCTATCTTCCGCAGACAGCCCCGGCAGCGAAGCTGCATTGTTTGAGGCTGCTTCTTCTTCGCCATCTATGCTCAACCTTTCTGGATGTACAGAGACCTCCCAGATAAATACCCCCCCCGCACACAGCACCGCTAACGGTGCCCAAACCGCCGGTTGCGACCAGTGGCGCAACCGCGCTATCAAATAGCGGACAGATGTAGGAAATCGCTTAAAACTTGACATAGTTTTGCTTCCATCCGAGCGTGCGGATTTAAAACTATTTTTCCTACTCTACCACATCAATCTTGATTATTTTTGCTGTCCCGGGGTAAGTGGGATCGGGAGCATCTCCGTTGTGCTTTTACTGTCCGTGTGCGATGTCTCGCTATATGTATTTACTTTGCTGTGCGGGACTACTCCCAAAAAACGCTTTTTACTCTCTGCAGAGATGCTTGCAGTGCGATCGGACTTTTGATTGAAAGTTGCGAAAGATCAATGCAACAGATGAAAATCCATAACGCACTGGTAGAAATATGTCTTGCTTTCCTCAAATCAAGGGGCATAAGATGATAAAATTTGACGGGACGTGGTGTTGAGCCTGCAGGGCGTGTCAGCCGATCGACCTCAAAGCAAAATGTTAAGGCAAAATTGGCAATTGCTGAGAACCACACCCAAGGAAAGTTGAGAGGAAATTGATGAAAAAAGTAGTAGAAGTATTAGCAAATCGGGAAGAACTAATAGATCGATCGCTTGAGATTGTTCTGTCGAAAATCTCAGAAGCCATAGCAGAACGCGGAGTTTGTACGATCGCCGCAGCGGGCGGAAGCACACCCGAACCGCTCTACAGAGCGCTCTCGGGCCAAGACCTGCCTTGGGACAAAATTCACGTTTTCTGGGGCGACGAACGCTACGTTCCCCCAGAACACCCGGACAGCAATCAAAAAATGGCGCGCCTCGCGTGGCTCGATCGAGTAAATATCCCCGCCAGCAACATCCACCCCATGCCCACAGGCGCCGGCGACCCCGCAGCCGACGCCTCGGCGCACCAAATCGAATTGCAGCAGTTCTTCAAAGTATCGGAGGGCGAGTTTCCTGCTTTCGACATCATTCTATTGGGCATAGGGGACGACGCCCACACAGCCTCTCTATTTCCCGGCACAGCAGCCTTGCAAGTCCGCGACGCCCTAGTAACTGTCGGCAACAAAGACGGTCAACCCCGCATCACCTTTACAGTCCCTTTAATCAACCGCGCCCGGTGCGTCCTCTTCATGGTGGCAGGAGCCAGCAAACAACCTGCCCTAGCTCAAATTTTTGCCCCCGCAGCCGATGAAATGACCTATCCAGCCAGACTCGTTCAACCAGAGGGCGAACTTTGGTGGTTGCTCGATGCGGCTGCTGGCGAAGCAGTAAAATAGCAGATATATCCGCCCACTGCCAACACAGCCAGCAGTATCACTAACTCAATCTTCCCCATCACCGCCAACCTCACGGCGTCAGCTCAGTTGCTAGTATTAGCGAAGCAATATAAGAATTGTGGCGGTTAAAGTTAAAATTTGACCATATACACGACTATTTTTATGAGGCTGATTTGAAAATCTGGCCGATAGCAAGGAGAAATCGATGATTGTCTGTCCCAATTGCAATCACCAGAACCCCGACGGGGCCAGCCAGTGTGAGGCTTGCTACACGCCTTTACCTGTTACCGCAAGTTGCTCGAACTGCGGTGCTGCTGTTCAGACAGATGCAGCGTTTTGCGGTCAGTGCGGCTTTAACTTGCGCCCGGGTTCCATAGTTCCAGAAATTGAGGTGACAGTACCGTCCCCCTCGCCTGTGGGCCCCACAGTGGTATCGTCACCGGTGCCGGATTTACCGCCAAGCGAACCCCTGATGGCAATGGAACCTCTAGTTACCCTAAATAATGGGCCCAACTTGGAAAAAACTCCCGCCAGCATTCCTACGATTCCAGAGCCCCCGCCTTCGCCCTCGGTTCCTGTTACAACTGAATCAGTGGCAAAACCAGTAAATACCTCTCCCCCGGTTTCGGCCCCACAGCCAGGTGTAGCTAAAACTCAACTGCAACAGCAGTCGGCGCGCCTGCTACACGTTCAGACAAATACACCGATGGAATTGCCTCACAGTCTGTCTGTGGTTCACATAGGCAAGCCAAATGACTTAGTGCCGCCGGATATTGATGTTTCCGGATTTGCTAATTCTGAGATAGTTTCTCGCGTACACGCAAATCTCCGGGTGGAGGGAGATGCTTGCTACCTAGAAGATGTAGGCAGTTCCAACGGTACTTACGTCAACAATACTCCGCTGCCCAAGGGAAACCGGCACCGGTTGCGACCGGGAGACCGCATCTCTCTGGGCAAAGGAGACCTGGTTACGTTTTTATTTCAAATCTCTTAGATCGAGTTTGGATTGGGCGATCGAAAGTCTAAAATCTAAAATCGCATCTTGAGGCGCTCTACCAAAACTCAATGCTGCCAATGTGATTAAGCTGACCTTGCTACATCCACTCCAGTCTATACCCGTCCGCAGTTGGATCTTTGAAGACGAGCAGGTCGTCCGGATCGGGCGATCGACCGAAAACCAGGTCGTTCTTTTTAGCGCTGTCGTTTCTCGTCGCCACATCGAATTGCGGCGCAGCGGCATAACTTGGGAACTGATCAATTTAGGTACCAACGGCACTTACCTCGATGGTAAGCCGATCGCTAAGGTTCCGGTTGTGGACGGTCTGATCGTTCACTTGGCTCGCTCGGGTCCGAAAATTCAAATCAACGTCGGCCCCAATCAGTCCTCAGTCCAGCTAGGACAAATTAGCGTCAAGCCAAGGGAGGCTAAGGAAATTCACGCTCCCTCGGGCGGCGCGCAAATTAGCACGATTCCTGTTCCCGACCAAAAAGAAGTTGGCACTTCCAGGGAAGAGGAGGATTTAACGGAGGCAGACAATACTCGCCATTATTCGGAAGAAGAATATTAAATCGGCCTCTTTGGACGATCGAAATTTTTCAAAGGCGGCACTCAGGAGTTTATTTATGAGTACATCACAACAGATTGTTAGGCGCAGCGAACTGCTCAACCGCCGCACGATCGACCGCAGAACAGCGGAAGAGGTCGGCAGGGTCGATCGACTTTGGCTCGATCCTCACTCCCAGCGGGCGATCGGCTTTACTTGCAAGTCGGGACTTTTGGGCAGCAAAAAAACTTGGTTCGCTTGGGCGCAAGTTGATACGGTGGGCGAAAATGTTTTTGTCACCATTAACCCGGAACTGCCGGAATTGCATCAGCCGGAACAAGCTGTGTGTCCGATCGGGCTTGAGGTGCTCACGGACGCTGGCAATAAGGCAGGTACGGTGGTTGACTACCTATTTGATTCCCGGACAGGTACAGTTATCCACTACCTGTTTAAATCGAGCGGCTGGCGCGGCGTTTTAGACGGGATTTACTTGCTACCAGTGGCAGCTATTTCGACGATCGGCAGCAAGCGGGCGATCGTGTCTGAAGCTGCTGTATCCGAGCCAGTGCAGTACGCGGAGGGACTGCACAAAAAAGTCGGTCTGGTAGCAGAGTTTTTACACGAAGATTTCGACAGAACTCTCAAAAATGTGGCAGGCGTGAAGCGGGGCGCTCAAAGTCTGGCGGAAAAATTCCAAGATAAAGCTCTAGAAGTCAGGGATGTAGCTCAAGAAAAAGTTGCAGAGTTGAAGCGGCAAAGGCATGAATCTGCCCCGCCAGAGCCGGATCCGGAGCCGCCCGAGTCTGATTTGAGTTGAAGTTTGGCCTTCCCGATCGCTCTGCGACTAATTGCCGATCGCATTTTGGAGGTGGCTGGCGCGAGGAAGGTCGATCTGTATTTTCGGCGTAGGAGATTGAGGCGTTCTCGCTCAGAATTCCAGTGCTCCTCAAAGCATTGTATTTTAAAGGTATCGCATCAATAAGGAAAATGTTAGCAACTCAAAAAGACCTATGCTGTTTGATACAACCAACAAGTATTTTATCTAGAGACCCCAGCATTAATAATTGGTTAACTTCTGTCTCCACGAACAGCGATTCGTCGATAGTGGACTGTTGCCAGATCGATAACTCGAATCAGCGGTGCAACCAGCGCGGGTCTGAGTTGAATTATGGGGCTAGTCAGCGGGAAAATGGTTATTTGGCCGATCGAATTGAGCGGCTCACCCATCGGCGCAATCGCTCCATCCCAGACCCAATCAATCAAGCGGTCTCAACCTTTGTCAATCGCTGGGAAGTTCAGCAGATTAATAACATGGTGTTTGGTTGTTACCGAGGAAAGCAAAAATTTGCGCCTGCGCCAAAAGCTAACGATCAAAAATTTGTTCAAATGCCTCAAGCCGCCAAAAGTTCAACTTTTACGGCAGAACGAAGGAAGAGTGACGCACTCACCACCCCTTTAAAAATCAAATTTTTTGCGGTTTTCTCCCCAAAAATATATCTGGAAGCATCCCTGTTTCTGTCTGGCGGGGGAGTGTCAAAACATCAGTGATTACCTTAACTCTGTTACATCCTATCCAGTCTGTCCCGGTTCAAAGTTGGTGTTTTGAATCCGAACCGGTGGTTCGGATCGGTCGATCGAACGACAATGATGTAATTATTTACAGCGCTGTAGTTTCCCGCCACCACGTAGAGCTGTGGAATCACGCCAATGGCTGGGAAATTATTAATTTTGGTGCTAACGGCACTTATGTAGATGATAGACCGATCGCTCAGGTGTCAGTTGTGGACGGGATGACAATTCGCTTGGGCAATTCCGGGCCAAAAATCAGGATTCGGGTGGGCGCAACCAATCAACCGGGCAAAATAACCAAGCCACCGCAGCGCGAGTTCCGCCAAAAGGACGAAGTTTTAAATGACAAGTCAACTGCTTGGCCTCGGGGTGTAGGAATCATAGAAGAGGATGAACATGGAGGGCTGACTCAAAACGATCTTGACTGACCGGCAGCTATCTATTCCTGCGGGCCAACTCAAACAAAGCTCAAGGTACGCAATTCGATCGTCTAACTAATTTTTCAGTAAGTGACCTAATTTTTACCTAAATATGCCTATAAATTAATTAACAGCTTCTATACTAGGATCTCACCCTTCTAAAGATAAGATTTGGGGAATCTCGCTCGATATTACCTCAGTTTGGTTGCTTGCCCATCGGCGGTAATCTAAGAGCAACTGGTGCATCAACCGCTGTTTAACGCTCAGCAGTACACTCTTGAGCAAAGCGTTGCCCGTTGCTTCTAAAATTGGTTTGGGCGTCAGCCAAAACGGCGGCGGTAACTCTACTTGGACTTCCAAATCCGCTTTTCCCTTCAAGTATGCTACCCCGCTGCTTTGGTGTACACAAAGCTGTCCTTTGAGATTGAGAGCAAAACGATCGTTTATATAACCCACCCCACGAATTTCGCAGGCGACGGACTCCAAATTGATTGTGCCGTCTGACTCAGCCCACACCCTCATGTCTACGGTGGGTTGAATGCTCAGCATCATAAATTGTAACGGCCGCATTTTCAGGCGGAAACAGTCATCGCTTAGCTGCTGTGTGCGACTTCGATCGACGAGGGCGCTCACCAGTCGCCTTGGCTGGCGCAGATAATGTTGAATGGGAACCCGTTCGTCTGGTACGGCGATCTCAACGGATTGGGAAGAATTAAAGCGGATATACATGAGAAGATATCAAACTATAGGATTCCTAAGCATATCTTAATAAACTATCACCTTTTTTAAGGTGACATAAGTCGCGCACTAAGTCGCGCACCCAGCAATGTCATCCGAGAAATCACGGATAAAAGCTTTCGGGACATCGCTAATTTTTCATCATACTTGCTAGCTGATGAGAGTAAAGCAAACTTTTGTAACCTAAAATTGCCTCTAAATGAAAATTTCCATCGCACATCTCGGCCCTGTTGGTACAAATGCAGAAACAGCGGCTCTAGCTTATGTCAATTGGTTGAGCCTGGAAACTAACTTAGAATGCACCCTGTGTCCTTATTCCACCATTTCCCAAGCGCTAGAGGCATCTGCCGTAGGGCAGGTAGACTATTCAGTTGTGCCAGTAGAAAATTCGATCGAAGGCAGCGTGACTGTCACCTTAGATACACTGTGGCGGCTCGATCGACTCCGCATTCAACACGCCTTAGTTTTGCCAATTTCCCACGCGCTGGTGTCTAACGCTAAAAATTTTAACGAGATTAAAAAAGTTTACTCTCATCCCCAAGCGCTAGCTCAGTGTCAGGTATGGTTGGGGCAGTTTATTCCCTCAGCTCAATTGATTCCGGCGAATTCTACTGCGGAAGCATTGCAATATCTGGAAGATAGAAATGTAGCGGCGATCTCTTCGCCAAGAGCTGCTGAACTTTACAATTTGCCAGTGTTAGCTCACCCGATTAATGATTATCCCGATAATTACACTCGATTTTGGGTACTCAGCACGAGTGTTGGAGAAATCGCAAACGTACAAGCAGCGGAGCTCTCATCCATTAAATCCATCACAAAATCTGGCCCTAAATTGATCCTCGATGCTTCTACGTCTAATTGCACCCATACCTCACTAGCTTTTAGCGTACCTGCCAATATGCCGGGAGCACTGGTAAAACCTTTGCAAGTATTTGCCAGTCGCGATATTAATTTAAGCCGGATTGAATCGAGACCGACTAAGCGATCGCTCGGAGAATATATTTTCTTTATGGACTTTGAGGCTAACGCCTGCCAACCATTTGTTCGATCGGCACTCGAAGAATTAAAAAATCACACAGAAACTTTAAAAATCTTTGGTTGCTACAATGTGCTGTCAGTTGTTTAATCTTTTTTCTTTCTTTGGAAAATATATTTTCTTTATGGACTTTGAGGCTAACGCCTGCCAAGCATTTGTTCGATCGGCACTCGAAGAGTTAAAAAATCACACAGAAACTTTAAAATTTTTTGGTTGCGGAGGTGTTACAGTGTACTGTCATGTAGTTTATTAATTTAGTTTAAGTAAAACTTAGGAGGCTGGCGAGATGAATGCTGATGAACTTCTCAAGCGATACGCAGCCGGAGAAAGAAATTTTCACGAAGCCAATTTGATAGGCGCTTTCCTGTCAAAAGCTTTTCTAATTCACATTAATCTAGCCTCTGCGAATTTGAAGGAGGTCAATTTAGCTTTAGCAGACCTAAGTTGGGCTAACTTAATAGATGCCAACCTCAAGAATGCTTGCCTAGTGATGGCTAAACTCGAGGGCATCGATTTGAGTGGCAGAGCCGATCTAAGATTCGCGAGATTAACAGGAGCTGACATGAGTGAGGCAAATCTGGCAAACGCCAACTTGAGCGATACGAAAATGATTGGTGTTGATTTGAGCGGTGCAAACTTGTATAGGGCAAACCTTATGGAAGCCAACCTCATAGATGCTTGCTTGGACAATACAAACCTCAACGAAGCCAATTTAAGCAATGCTAGACTGCGGGGAGCGAGTTTGAAGGGAGCAAGTTTGAGAGGCGCATTTTTGTGTGAAAGTAACCTGGAGTACGCAGATTTGAGTGAAGCTGACTTGCGCGGTGCTAATTTGAGCGGGGCATTTTTATGCGGTGCTAATCTGCAAGGAGCTAAGCTAGATGAGGCAATTTTAAGTGGGGCAATACACTTTTACATCAGACAAGTCTGGGATTAGGCAATATATCAGCGGAGAATCCCACAACTAAGGACTAAAAAATATACTGTTGACTTGGCTGAAAGTGAAATCTATTTGCTTTTGTACCCTAGCAAAATGAAGCTGCATCTTGAGGATCTCTTTCTTGGAATTAGCTTCAGCAATCTTACTTTCCAAAGCCAGCAAGTTGCGGTTGAGAGTTTCTACTCGCACAGTTTGGTCGTCTAAGTCAATTTTTAGTTCTGCCACCTTATCGAATTGAATCTGCTTGCGAACCAAGGCGAGGCGAACTGAATTTTCATCCTCTTTCTGAAGAGCTAGCAAAGCTCGCTGCTGCAACTGATTGGCTTGAGATTCAGCTTGATTGTACAGCCACTGAATGCGAAGTTGGGCGGAAATCGCGCTGCCAACAGCCTGACGCAGTTCTTTGAGAGGTTCCTGAATTTCTAAGATTAACAGTTCCCAAAGATTCATCAGTTCGTTTGTAAATTCCTCGCGTTCTACAGAGACTACCAATGCTTCTAGCAGCAACAAATTGGGTTGCATCTGCTGCATAATTGTCTCAAATATTAACTGTGCTTCTAATAACTGCCGATCGTGATTTTTTTCTGATACTGCACCGGGTGAGCGATCTAATATTTTTTGAGTGCTGTCTACATCAGCTTCTGGATCTGAACTTGAAGCTACAAAGGCCTGTAATTTTTCGCGGGCGATCGAATTCAGTCTTTTTCGCAGCAAATCGCAGGCCGCCCGCTGCACTGGCCCTGTTTCGCTTTGACAAATCTGGATGACTATTTTTAAGCCTGCATCGCCGTAATTCAATGTCTCTGTCAGGGCGGCGATGCGATGTTCGCTGACTGAACTAGACAGCCGATGTTTGACTCCTGCTAGTCCACCGAGCACGACACCACCGACAGGAGGTGGCAGTTGACCGCCTCTAACTGCATCGTATGGTTTCGGTTGGTCGAGATTTTCTAACACAAGCATTTACTGCTATAAAGAACCTATCCGAACCTGTTTGAAGCTAAGGATTAAACAGATACCAGTTCCCAAAATATCAGGGAACTGTAGGCAAACTTTAAACCCTTAGTTCATCAGTCATTCCCAATCGAAAATCGAAAATCGAAAAGGGTATGATTTATGTGTAATTCTTGCTTCAATGCAGATCAAAGCGATCTTACTTTTTTTCTGTGCCAATTGGCTACTTGAGCGTATCTTTAAGTACAGTCCTCGCTGCCAAGTGATTGCGAGTAGAAGTCAAAATTTCTGTTTCGCGTTCCAGCCTAGCAGCAGTATCTTGCAATTCTAAAAGAGTTTGCTGTTCTGTCGCTGCACCGTAAAGGTAGCTGGCTACCCAATAGGACAATTCTGTAGGCAAACTGGGAATGTCTTCCGGCAGGTCGATCGGCTGATCCATCAATTTACTGGAGAGGCGAACTACATCTCTCAGCAGTTGTTCGACATCTTTTCCCAAAGGTCTGAGGTCTTTTTGCGGCGGTTCGTCTTCAATCCATTCTACTAGACCGACTAAATAGGGTTTTTCCCGAACTGCGTCGAGCACTCGGAAGCGCTGCTGCCCGAGAGTCATAATTTTCATGCGGTCGTCGGGGAGGCGCTGGCAGTGAATTACTTCGGCGCAGCAGCCGACGGCAGAGACTTTGTTTTGGTTGGGATCCCACATGAGTACACCGAAACGGCGATCGCCCTCCAGAATCGTATTCATCATGATTCGATAGCGAAACTCGAAGATTTGCAGCGGGAGCGGCCTACCTGGAAATAGAACCACTTCCGGCAACGGAAATAAGGGGAGTTCGCGAACTGCTACAGAGGAAGAGGATGCCATTGTCGCTCAAAAGTGACGGTACTTGCGCTTCTTTTTCTTACTTTAACTGATTAAAGGCAATTCCGGGGCAGGAGCGATCGGGCTTTTGCGACGCGGATTCGATCTAGTGAGCGCTCCTGCCCGTGCTGGCAGCTTGACAAAGCCGTCCCTTCGTCAAAATGCTCAATCTAACTTTTTGCTGAACTAAGTGATGCTGAAGGCGAGGATAGCGACTGCTAAAGGAGCGTTTGTGTAGCTACCGCCCTTACCTTAATTAAGAATAATTATTTAAGTTCGCGCCGCAGCAGAAATTATTGCTGATTACTGACTAATAACTAATGACTAATAAATCCGAACCAATAACTAATAACTAATGACTACTGACTCTCTAACTTTATGCAAAAAGAAGGAACAAATGCTTTTTCCTTTGCTCCTTCTTTTTGCGTTTGAGATAGGTCAATCTACAGCTTGACTTCGATATCTACGCCGGCTGGCAAATCCAGTTTCATCAAAGCGTCAATTGTTTTAGCAGAAGGTTGGTGAATGTCGATGATGCGGCGGTGGGTGCGAGTTTCAAAGTGTTCGCGAGAATCTTTGTCTACGTGGGGCGATCGCAGCAAGCAGTAAATCCGCCGTTTTGTCGGTAGGGGAATCGGGCCGATCGCTGTGGCTGCTGTCCGATTTGCTGTATCTACAATCTTTTCGCAGGATGCGTCTAGAATTCGGCGATCGAAAGCTTTGAGGCGAATGCGAATTTTTTGCTGTTGAATTGTTGCCATTTTTGTTTCTTGAATTTTCTAGGTTCAGTTTGTTGTTTGTTGTCTGTTGCCTGTTTGCAGTTGTTTTTGGGCTAACTGCTAACTGCGGACTCATCACTAATAACTAATCACTAAATAGCAGAAAAGCCTAATTTAATTTGGCGGCTTTTCTGCTATTTAAGCTGTTATCAGAGTCCTACTTGAGGATTTTGGAAACAACGCCGGCGCCGACGGTGCGGCCGCCTTCGCGGATAGCGAAGCGCATTCCTTGTTCGATCGCGATCGGGTGGATCAGTTCAACAGTCATTTTGATCCGGTCACCGGGCATCACCATTTCAGCTTCCGAGCCGTCGTCAGCAGTGAACTGTTTGATCGTACCAGTTACATCCGTCGTGCGGACGTAGAACTGAGGGCGGTAGCCCGAGAAAAATGGCGTGTGACGGCCACCTTCTTCCTTTTTGAGGATGTAAACTTCAGATTCAAACTGAGTATGAGGACTGATAGATTTGGGCTTGGCAATCACCATGCCTCTTTCAATATCCGCCTTTAAAATCCCCCGGAGCAGTAGACCCACGTTGTCGCCGGCCAAGCCTTCATCCAAGGACTTGGTGAACATTTCCACACCAGTCACCGTAGTGCTGCGAGTGTCCTTAATGCCAACCACTTCTACTGTTTCGCCGACTTTGATTGTGCCGCGCTCAATCCGACCTGTGGCGACAGTACCCCGACCAGTAATCGAGAATACGTCTTCTACAGCCATCAAGAAAGGCTTGTCAACTTCGCGTTCTGGGGTGGGGATGTAAGCATCTACTTCTTCCATCAGCTTGTAAATTTTGTCAACCCACTCATTTTCGCCCTTGACAGTCTTGGGATTAGCAAGCATCGCTTCGAGAGCTTTCAATCCCGAACCTGTGACGATGGGGATGTCATCGCCCGGAAAATCGTAAGAGCTCAAAAGTTCGCGAACTTCCAGTTCTACCAATTCCAACAGTTCAGCATCATCCACCATGTCTTCTTTGTTCAAGAAGACAACCAGGCTGGGAACGCCAACTTGCTTAGCTAGCAGGATGTGTTCGCGAGTTTGAGGCATGGGGCCGTCTGCTGCTGACACTACTAGGATGCCGCCGTCCATTTGAGCTGCACCGGTGATCATGTTTTTCACATAGTCAGCGTGTCCGGGGCAATCTACGTGGGCATAGTGCCGACCTGTGGTTTCGTATTCGACGTGAGCAGTATTAATCGTAATACCCCGTGCTTTTTCTTCTGGGGCAGCGTCGATGTCGGCGTAGTTCTTAGCCTTTGCTTGACCTAGTGCAGAGAGAGTCATCGTAATCGCGGCGGTCAAAGTTGTTTTGCCGTGGTCAACGTGACCGATCGTGCCGATGTTTACGTGGGGTTTAGTCCGTTCAAATTTTGCGCGTGCCATTCTCGATCTGTTCCTTGTTTTTTTTAGCGATTTTAGACTTGAGATTTTAGATTCTAGATTTTGGATTCAATCCAAAATCCAAAATCTAAAATCCAAAATCATTAGTTCCCTTTGTTCTTAGCGATAATGGCTTCAGCCACGTTTCGCGGCACTTCTTCGTAATGGCTGAATTCCATTGTGAAGATGCCTCGACCTTGGGTTTTCGAGCGGATGTCGGTGGCGTAACCAAACATTTCTGCTAGTGGAACTTTTACAGAAACTTTGGCTATCCCCTGATCCGTCTCTTGACCTTCGATCTGACCCCGACGCGAGTTGAGGTCTCCGATGACGTTCCCGATGTAATCTTCGGGAACTTCAACCTCTACTTTCATCATAGGCTCTAGCAGCACGGGCGACGCCTTCATCACGGCTTCTTTGATCGCCATTGAACCGGCGATCTTAAATGCCATTTCTGAGGAGTCTACGTCGTGGAAAGACCCGTCTACCATAGTAGCTTTGAGGTCAATCACGGGATATCCTGCTACAATACCTGATTCGCACGCTTCTTTCATCCCTTGTTCTGCCGGGCCGATGTACTCTTTGGGTACAGTGCCGCCGACAATTTTGGAGACAAATTCAAAGCCGGTTCCCACTTCGGTGGGTTCTAGTTCGATCACGACGTGACCGTACTGACCTTTACCGCCGCTTTGGCGGATAAATTTACCTTCGGCGCGGACGGATTTGCGAATGGTTTCGCGGTAGGCTACTTGCGGCTGACCCACGTTCGCTTCTACTTTGAATTCCCGCAGCATCCTGTCTACCAGGATTTCCAGGTGCAGTTCGCCCATGCCGGCGATGACTGTCTGGTTGGTTTCAGGGTCAACGTTGACTCGGAAGGTGGGGTCTTCTTCCGAGAGCGACTGGAGGGCTTTGGAGAGCTTCTCCATGTCTTGTTTGGTTTTGGGTTCGACAGCCACCGAGATGACTGGCTCTGGAATAAACAGAGATTCCAGAATCACTGGCGCTCCTTCTTCGCAGAGGGTGTCGCCGGTGAAGGTGTCTTTCAAACCCAAGGCTGCTCCCAAGTCTCCTGCCCGCAGTTCCTCAACTTCTATCCGATCGTCGGCTTTGAGAACAATTAAGCGAGAAACCCGCTCTTTTTTGTCCTTGGTGGAGTTGAGGACGTAGGTGCCTTTTTTGAGGATACCCGAGTAGACCCTAACGAAGGTCAGCCGGCCGTAGGGGTCAGCCATGATTTTGAATGCCAGGGCTGACAGCGGCGCGCTGTCGTCTGCAAATCGTTCTGCTGTGTCGCCGTTGGGCAGGAGTCCTTGAATTGGGGGAACTTCCAAGGGCGACGGCAGGTAGTCGATCACTGCATCCAACAACAACTGAACGCCTTTGTTTTTGAAGGCAGAACCGCACAACATGGGGACGATCGTGCCAGAGATGGCGCCAGCGCGCAAAGCTGCACGAATTTCTGCTTCTGTTAACTCTTCGCCTTCAAGGTATTTCTCGGTGAGGGCGTCGCTGGTTTCTGCTACGGACTCGATCAGCTTGGTGCGGTATTCTGCAGCTAGCTCTTTTACTTCATCGGGGATTTCTACTTCCTCGATGTCGGTTCCCATGTCGTTGTTGTAGATATAGGCTTTCATTTGCACTATGTCTACAATTCCCCGGAAGTTTTCTTCGCTGCCGATCGGGATTTGGATGGGTACGGCGTTCGCTCTCATGCGATCGCGAATTTGACCGTAGACTTTGTAGAAGTTTGCGCCCATCCGATCCATTTTGTTGACGAACACGATCCGCGGTACTTTGTACCGATCGGCTTGTCGCCAAACTGTTTCGGATTGTGGCTGCACTCCCCCTACCGAGCAGAACACTGCGATCACTCCGTCGAGCACTCGCATCGAGCGTTCGACTTCGATCGTGAAGTCTACGTGTCCGGGAGTGTCGATGATGTTGATTTTGTAATCTTTCCAACTGGTGGTGATAGCAGCGGCAGTAATCGTAATTCCCCGCTCCCGCTCTTGCTCCATCCAGTCAGTGACTGCTGTTCCCTCGTGCACTTCACCCATTTTGTGAACCATGCCTGAATAGAACAGAATTCTTTCAGTTGTTGTTGTTTTGCCCGCGTCGATGTGGGCTGCGATGCCGATGTTGCGAGTTTTTTCTAGCGGGACGGTACGTGCCACAGCTACCTCCTTAATCTTGTGTTGCTGTTATAATACTATTATACTACACAGTAACCCTATTTTGCACTCCCCAGCGACTTACAAAAGTCTCTGGAGCTTATTGTTACATTTTAATATTTTTTGCAAGATTTGTTTACAAAAATATTAAGGATGCGACATGGAGGATTCAGAGAGTGCGTGAATTTTGAGTGCGTGAATTTTGATTCTGGGAGTTTTGAGTTTGCTTCACGAATCGCAACTGCGCCAAGGGAAGCAATCTCAACAGTCAAAACTTACACTTGCAAATTTCTCGCCCGATGCTTTTATACCGCACGATCGCGCTCTTCTCCATGCCCGAGTTGGAAATTAGTACCGGTAGTGAGCAAAAGCCTTGTTAGCTTCGGCCATGCGGTGAGTTTCTTCGCGCTTGCGAATGGCACTGCCTGTTTCGTTAGCTGCATCCATCAGTTCGTTGGCTAGCTTGGCGGCCATCGAGCGGCCGGTGCGGGCGCGGGCAAATCTGATCAGCCAGCGGAGGGCGAGGGTCGTACCGCGATCGGAACGCACTTCCATCGGCACTTGGTAGGTGGCGCCACCTACCCGGCGGGCTTTGACTTCGACCAGGGGTGTAGCGTTTTTGACTGCTTTTTCAAACAAGTCTAACGGTTCAGCCCCTGTGCGTTCTTGGATGGTTTTCAGGGCGTCGTAGACGATGCTGGAGGCAACGGATTTTTTACCGTGCTGCATGATCCGTCTCACCATCATGCTTACCAACCGGCTGTTGTAGGTTGGATCTGGCGGAACTGGACGTTTTTGAATAACTGTGCGGCGAGACATAGTTCTATTGGGGATTTTTGATTTTGAATGATTGAGTTTGGGGTTTTGGGCTCAGATCTCGATCTATGACGATCGAGCGTGCGATCAATCGGCGCGATCGGATTTATTGTTGCTTCCCAACCCTGATCGGGCGAGATCCTGGTTATTTTTTCTCTTTAGGACGCTTGGCCCCGTATTTGGAACGAGCCTGCTTGCGGTCTTTCACCCCAGCGGTGTCTAATGTACCGCGAATGATGTGGTATCTAACTCCGGGCAAATCTTTTACCCGACCGCCCCGGATCATTACTACCGAGTGTTCTTGCAAGTTGTGACCGATCCCTGGGATGTAGGCTGTCACTTCAAAACCAGAGGTCAGCCGTACCCGAGCCACCTTCCGCAGCGCCGAGTTGGGTTTTTTCGGGGTGGTCGTGTACACTCTGGTGCAAACTCCGCGGCGCTGGGGGCAACTCTTGAGAGCTGGCGATTTGGTTTTTTTCTGCGTTTGTTCCCGTGCTGAACGGATGAGTTGCTGAATAGTGGGCATGAGTTACGGCATTTCTAGCTTTTTGCTGAGTATAGTGATTTAGCGGCATCCGCACTGAAAGTCCCTTCCCCTCGAGGGGGACGGGATGAATGAAAATAATTATGGGTAAGTGAGGATACCAGACTCTATATAGTACACGACTCGACTTTCTTTGGCAAGGAATTTGGCAAGGCTGTCGAACTTCTTTCCTTGGTGCCAGTTTCGACTTGCGATCTCAACGGGCTAATGATCTGTGACATACTATGATCTAAACGCAACCGTCAGGCTAATCACAGCCCTCAGCAAAATTTATGACGATCGATATTTCGATCGAATCACCATTTGTCGGAAACGACCATCAACTCGAGCCTGCGATCGCATCACAGTCTCAGCATCACAGTCAGGGGTCGATCGACATCACATAAAGTTATCTAAAATTGCCGGACAATAAGAAATATACATTCAGTTGACCGCAGATGACAACCAAAGCTTATATTCCTGAATATGGAATTTCCGAACTTTACTTGAACATTGGGAAATTCGGTAAAATTGATCGGACTCAGTTGCAGCAAATTCAATACGCAATTAATTCTCACAGTTTAAGAACTTCAGACGAGCGAAAAATTATCAGCAGGCTACTCTATGCAGTAAGGCGGGGAGAGGTGTCAGTGATGGACTCAGTTGCTTGGGAGTTTTGAGTGCGGGCGCGATATTGCTTCATGACTCCCCCGGCGTAGCGGCGTCAATGAGTTTTGAGATTGCCACGCGAGCCGCGAACAACCACGGGGTGCATGAGTTGTGAGTTAAAATCTCATCCATAAAATTAGAGGGTTTCCAAATAGATTCACCGCTCTTGAAAGGCAATATTAAGGTAAAAGGACAGGGTATGTTTAATTATACAGAACTGCTGATAGAGGCTTTCATCGAACAACTTCAGGACGGGTACAGCCGCACTTACGGAGGCTACAAATCAGACTATGCTGATATTATTGCCTGGGTGGGGGCAATGGCGTTAGAAAACATCGCCAACAGCGACGCTCTTTATCACAATATAGAACACGCCATTTGCATTACGTTAGTCGGTCAAGAAATCTTGCGGGGAAAACACATTCGCAAGGGGGGAGTTTCCTGCGAAGATTGGCTGCACTTCATCATTTCTTTGCTGTGCCAAGATATCGGATATGTCAAAGGAGTTTGCCGGCAAGACCAAGAATCCGAAGGATTGTATGCTACGGGAAAAGATGGCATGAGAATTGCACTTGCTCCCGGTGCAACAGCGGCTAGCTTAGCTCCTTACCGAGTTGACAGAGCTAAATTGTTCATTGACGAGCGCTTCGGCAACCACAAGCTAATTAATGCTGAGATAATTAAGCAGAACATAGAACAAACTCGTTTCTCGGTGCTTGACGGCAACACAGACGAGGATGCAGTTAATTACTCTAGTTTAGTTCGCGGTGCTGACTTGATAGGTCAGCTCAGCAACCCGCAATATTTGCAGAAAATAGGCGCGCTGTTTTACGAGTTGGAAGAAAGCGGTGCTACTAAACTTTTGGGATACCGACATCCGGGCGACTTGCTGCAAAGCTACTCTAAGTTTTACTGGAGCGGCATTTATCCGCACATCAGTGAATCTCTCGGTTACTTGCAGTTGACGCAGGAAGGCAAACAGGTTGTTGCTAGTTTGTACGCTAACATATTTCGGATGGAACACCAACGTTGCGATTCTGAGGTTGCTTGACGGAAGGGGAAGGGGAAGGTGGCAAGTTGTGAATTCGTGAGATTGCTTTCCTAAGAATTGCTTCGCTAACCTTCCTTGCTACGCTATTAAGGAGAAGGGAAATACAGCAAGTTGTGAATGCGTGAGATTGCTTCTTAAGAATCACTTCGCTAACATTCCTTGCAACGCTATTGCCGTACCTGAATTAAAGAGTTACCAATTCTCCATTACCGAAGTGTATTTCATCTGAGATATTGCACCATTTTCAATAGTTTTTTTAGGGGCGGGCTAGAAGAGCAACGGCCAACAAGAAAACTCACTCTTTGTGGAACAGGCCGTCGGGCTTTTTAAGCAAGAATGGTGCAAAATATGAGTTTGATGCAACTCAACTAATTTCATCCTCAATTTCGGAATGATATCTCGGACACGACCAATTGCTCGGCAGCAAAGAAGGCCATCCCTCCCGCAGCGCTTCCAAACAAACAGCACGCACAGTTAATTGACAGTCAAGCAGCTCTACACCAGCTTTTTCAACTTGCTTTTTGCCAATTTTTAAAATCGATTCATCGCTAAATTCAAAGGTTTTGTGACACTGAATGCAAACCAGATGGTGGTGGTGGTGCAATTCCTGCAAATTCAGTTCGTAATGTTTGTGGCCTTCTGCTAATTCTAGCTCACGCAGAATCCCAATTCTTGCTAATAAATGCAGGGTGCGGTAGACAGTAGACAAGCCAATTCTTTCTCCTTGATTCTGCAAAGTCTTGTATAATTCTTCCGCACTCAAATGATTTCCTTGCCGCAGACTTTGAAAGACGCTCAAAATAGTTTCTCGCTGGGGAGTAAGGCGGCAGCCTCTCTGATTGAGTTCGACTTTGAGTGAGTTAGCGCTGTATAAATTCATGTGGTTAAAAATAAAAAAGTTGAACGGGAATTTTACTTGATTATCTGTTATTTATTCGCGCTCCATGTGCGATTATCCTCAAGTGTATTTTGCGATAACAATAGCAATCTAAGTTTAGACTACCCCTTGAGCAAGGAAGAATCTGCTAGCAACCTATCCCTCTTGTTAAAGGTGGAACTGAAAAACTAGTTGGTCGGTATTGTTGCGTAATTTTTGTGAATTTGAGAGCATTATTGCTGACAAGCATTGGCAAAACAAGTCTTAGGTTCAAAGTCATTGCAACCGATCGCTTCCTCAGTACAAGTAACACAGGGTCGCAATGTACATTTGAGGCGGTAGTCATTAGTAAAAAACTGGCAATCTGAACAAGAAATTTGAGCCAAGCGCTTGATTTGATGGAGTCCTCCTCGCAATGCGACTGAAACACTCCACAAAAACAGAAACATCAAAGTGATACAGAAACATTAGAAAAAGACAGTCATACGGTTATTGTTTCAAGGTTGAGCGCAATCTGAAGGCGCTTGGTAGGTAAAAAATAGGAATAGTGCCCTCGATTTTCTGTGTGCAATTGTGCTGTTACAACGAGGCAAGGCTTTCAGAAACTCGGCGGATGAAAGTCTGTTTCGCAATTGCTAAGTCTCTCAGCTTGCGATCGACCGATGTCAACCGCAGGCGGAGCAGTTAATTCACAGAACCCCGCAGAATGGCATCTATACCAGAAACACTTTTTAGCAGCAAATAGCCGAGAAAAGCTCCCGATGTGCCACCGATGACAAAACCGCCCTGCAATAAACTCGCGTCTTAGGGAGTTTATTGCCAATAAAATGACTTGTCTTTTTCCAAATTTTGGCGATCGCCAAAATCAAAATCAATGCCAGCGTCGGCAGCAAACCCGCCAGCAGTGTCAACCCTTTTTCCTGCAACCGAATCAACAGAGCAATGGCTCCTACTAGGAAATATCCGTGAGCTAAACTCAGTTCCAATTCCCGGAATATCAGAGACAAACCCTTGCAGTAAATAGGCACATTTCTCAAAAAAGTCACAGTTATGTCAGAAAAACTCACCGCTGTTGGTGCACTTGCAACTTGAACTTTGCCAGCAGTTCGCCTTTCAAAATCCTCAGACCAAAAATCAAATCCCGCCGCTTTTGTGCGAAGGCGCTGCGCGTGCCAAATATGACCGTAAAGCGCCAAAAATGCTAAAACAAAGTGACTTGTCGTCAGCCAAGCCCGCGAAGAAACAACCGCTGCGTCCGAACCTCTCAAACCCACTGGGCCGTAAAAAACCTCTGGATAAACAGTGTTATTTACAGTCACAAAGTAGGTGGCGATGAAGCCCATTAAGGCGAAAGTGCCGAGACAGTAGGAGAGGTAAGCTTCTCCTGACCAGATGAAGAGGCGTTTTGCCCAAGGGAAAGGTTGAGTGTGAATGTGCCTGAAGGCGCCGGCAATGCAGAGAATTCCTACCCACATATGACCGCCGACAATATCTTCGAGGTTGTCAAAGGAGGCGAGCCAGTGTTTGCCACCTGCACCGAACAGGTAGCCGAAAATGACAGCGGGGTTGAGTTTGGGTTCCGAAATTCCCCGCACTTGCCCGACTGTGGTATCATATAAACCACCGAAATACATAGCTTTGGCCACCAACAAGAAGGCAGCGACACCCAGCAAAACTAGGTGGATGCCTATAATGGTGGTCTTTTGCTCTGCGTCTTCCCATTTGTAGCCAAAGAAAGAAGTTCTTTCTTCGAGGGCGGCTGACCCTTTGAGGGAGTGAAAGATGCCGCCGAAGCCGAGAAAGGCTGAGCTGATTAGGTGCATCGCGCCAAGGGCGAAGTACGGATAAGTATCGACTATTTTCCCTCCCGCACCCACGCCCAAGCCTAGTCTGGCTAGGTTTGGCAACAGGATTAAGCCTTGTTCGTACATGGGCAATTGTGGGTTGAAGCGGGAAAGCTCAAATAAGGTATAGGCTCCCGCCCAGAGGACGATCAGGCCCGCGTGGGCGACGTGGGTACCGAGCCAACGGCCGGAAAGGTTGGTTAAGCGGGCGTTGCCTGCCCACCAGGGAAAGCATTCTCCTTCGGCTGGGAAGGATTTTTTTGCCATGCTTGTCACGGCGATTTACCTCTGGAGAAAGATGTCAATGGAGTTTTAAGCGCTATCAGGTTATTGATATAGATAATCAACAATTTTAGAACTTTCGTCAAGGGGTATTTGATAAATTTTTTCACTAATTAGAGTTATGATATGTAAGTGAATAGTAAAAAACATCTTTAAATAAGGCTCTCAACTGTTGTGTACGATTAATCGGCAGTTTGCTTCGCCTTAGCAAAAATAGCAAGTAAAGGAATAGTTCAGAATTTATTGATAAATAATATTATTAAGGCTAGAGTATTGTTTAAGTAGGGCTTGCTGAAAAAGTCAGAAAACAGCATTTAGAAAGATCAGTGAATTTGGGATTACCTTAAAAACATAGATTTTGCTCATCTTTTTTTGATAAGATATAATTTTTGCTAATTACTAAAGCCAGAAAACCTGAAAAAAGGTTTTTGTTGTGAAATAGACATAAAAAAGCCAAAAAGCCTGCCGTAGCAGGGCGGAAAGATTCATCACCAGAAAAGTTATGGCGATGGTTGTACCAGAAGTATTAGAAAGTTTAGCCATGACTCTACCAAGGCTAAATCTTCTTTTACGCAACTCCCAAATTTTCCCTCAATCGAGTTACGAATTCTTTCGTCAAATAAGGCTTGCTTCTTCTTTGACTTGCTGATATTTTTAGGGGGTCTTCCTAGAGGGACGCCACTCATCCTAATCCCTCTTTCTTTGCACCAAGCTCGATTTTCCTGCGTTCGATATATGCGATCTACATGAATTGATTCGGGATAGCATCCCGTAAATCGTTTAAAATCTTCTACTTGTGTTTTTAAGTCTAAAGATTCATTGAAATTATCCCAACTAATTCTGTCTAAAAACACGTAGCCATTACGACAACTCGCTGACAGTTTGGCCCCAAATTCAACGGATTTCCCAGCTTTTCCTCTGACGATGGGGCGGATATGTGGTTGCGTTAAACTTACTATTCTGTTCTCAATACTCTGTTCTTTCTCTTCATACATCGATAACTGTTGACGGTATACTTCTGTGACTACTAGCAGCATTTTATAATGAGATTTACTCAGCAACTGTAGCTGACCCATTTCATCGAGATCGGCCAAATTTCTTTTGATATATTGGAGTTGTTTTTTAATTCCTTTTCTTCGTACTTTTCGTGATGGTTTCCGGTTTTTAGACACTGTTAGGTATTCTTTTCTGGCTATGTTTCGATAGGTGATTGGTTTTTTTTTTCGGGTGACTGAATTTGAGTATGTAGAGCGTCTATGATTTTTTCGGTATGTTCCCTTGCTTGATTTAATAGTCCTAAGTCTGTCGGATACTTAATATCGGCTGGCGCGCAGGTTGCGTCTAATATTAATTTACCTTTATTTTTAGGCTCACTTATTTCTGATGACTTTTTTTTTACTACCTCTCCTGGCACTTCAGTCTGCTCTTTAACCATTTTTTCGTTGATTTTATTGACTAGGCTGACACCTATTCTCTGCCTAAAATGAACGAACATTGATGAGTCGAATGGCAGGGTAAGCTCATCTAATTTGGTATAAAATGTACTTGACAAAAAAACGCCAATAGACTTTATACCTGTGAAGCGAACTCAAACCTATAATCAAGTTTGAATCTTAACAAAGTCAATCAAGTTGAAACGGAGTTAAAGACAATGACAAAGGGTTTTGCACCTAGATTGAAACTCGCTGTAAAATCTCAAGCTAAAAGAGCAGAAAAACGACAGTTAACACCTCTGAGCGAAATCCAAGCCAATTTATTGAATTATGTAGCAGAGCTACCCGACCCCAGAGTTCAAAGAACCCAAAAACACTTATTAAAAGATATTTTAGTAATCTCTATTTTAGCCGTCATTGGCGGTGCCGAAGGTTGGGAAGATATGGAAAATTATGGCATCGCTAAACAGCAATGGTTAGAGGAATTTCTCGAATTACCCAATGGTATCCAAGCGTGACGATACTTTTCGACGAGTCTTTGAAAGAATCAATCCTGATGCTTTAGAACAATGTTTAG
>NZ_JAUBSF010000153.1:0-7397 GCF_036704615.1 Microcoleus sp. K4-B3 | reverse complement strand
ATTATACTGATGATCGATAAAAAAGTCATTCTGGGTTCACGAGTATTTATACTCATCGCAAAAGTGACACGCTCCCGATTGACAATGATGCAAGATGTCAGTTTAAACCGATTGTGTCAGGTGAGGGAAAGAATGTGATATTTACGCAAGTTACACGAATACGGTGCTCCGGGCAAACTCCTCCTCCGGCGAAAAGTATGGAGATCGATCGACCAGCGCAGGGTCAAAACGGTATGTCTCCTGAAGGAATTTGCCGCTGATGACAGCCGAGTCCAAATCCTTGATGTATTCTTCGGCGATCGTGCAAGCCTGCTGAATGCCTTCGAGATCGCCTCGGTCTAACAGCTTCTGCAATGTTGCTCTCACCCCTGCCAAGCGTGAAGCGGGCTTGAGAATACCGTAGAGGCAGAATAGTCGATCGACTGATATACTCAGATGCTTTGTTAATTGACCAACAGTCTCACAATCAATTAGACAAATATGACTGACGCAAATGCCAGACGATCTCACGCCGCATTTCACTGAGAATCCGCTGTCCCCGTTCACAATGTTCCAACTTGATGTCATCGACATAGAACCGCACCAGCGTGTCTCGCGTGTAATCTCCCTTCAGGTCATCGATCCAGATTTTGGGGTCTTGCCATTCATTGCGCGAACTCTTGAAGTTTTCTCGCAACCATTCGCGAAAGCGTTCTACCAATTCGTCTAATCGCGTGTCTAACCCTTTGGGATTACTAATTGCCCATAACAGCTTGTTAACTTTGATCTTCAACAAATCAATCTTCTGTTCCCACTCTTGCTTCAACGTTTGCTGGTCTTCTTGAAATAGGTCAGGGTCTTTCAACCAGTCTTTACACCAACGGCGTATGAGCCCAATCAACGTACTCTCGGATACTGTTCCCGTAGCTTCACTGAGCAAGCGTCTGCGACGGTCATGTCGATCGGACTTTTTTGATTCCAGTCCAATCTTTTGACAAAGTTCCAGATAGTATGCTTGCACTGTTCGCCGCTCCTCTACATCTAATCCGCCCCTTTCTAATTGGGAAATAAGATCGGCTAGGTGCGCCAAACCCATTTCAATCTCAGCTAGTAAAGTATTCACCTCAGCCTCAGCTAACAAGCGTTGCCGTCCCGCTTCTCGCTTCTGTTGCGCTTTTGCCCCAGGTATAGAGCAACCATAAAACTCGTCAACTAATTCTAACTTCTTGTCAATTTCGCCCATGGTATCGGGGTGCGCCAGCACGACTTTTTCCATCATAGAGATGGCTAGAGCCGGGGCAACATCTGCTTTGATGGGAATGGCGATCGTGTAGTAGTAATGATTGGTCGGACGGCTGAGGTTAATAATTTCCTGCCCTTCAAACGCGGCATTGGGTATGTAAATCTGTGAGTGCGTGTCAATGAGATACAGTTCGGTTAATCGCAGCCCAATGTGTTTGATCACGCCTCTTCTACCGTTGGCTAGCTCAATCACATCCCCAAAGCGAAACGGTGTATCGATGAGCAAGACTAACCCACTGAAGAAGTTTGCCAGAATGTCTTTTAGCGCAAACCCTAAGATAAAACTGATTCCTCCGATGGCAACTAACAAACCTTGGATGTCAACACCGAATGCCTGGAGAAACAGCAGTCCACCCACTAAGTAAACAATTAAAGGGAGAACATTTTGTAGTATCGGAGTCAGAACATCATCCCACATTGCCTCGGAGCGTGCGGCATACTGGCTAAAAGCATAAGGCACAACCTCGGTGAGCAATTGAACCACCCAAAAGGCGGCGATAAGGACAAGAAAAGCGGCCAAGCCTCGCTGGAACCAAGTAATGTAAATTGTAGGAGCGATAGATAGCGTCTGCAATGCCAGCTTGAAACCGATCGCGAACACAATGAGTGTCAGCGGCGTTTGTGAGACGTTGAGTGCAACTAACACCAGGTCGGAGGTAAATTGACGGAAAACCCTCCGCAAAATACCAAACAGTAGGTAGAGAACAATAACGACAACACCAAGAATGCCGAAGTTAAGCAAAAATGCACCCCATCCTTGAGCCGGAACAAGGGCTAACAGAAACATAGAACTGCTTAGGAGCGTCATTTGGAAACCCGCTCCACAGATCCGTAAAGTATGTAAAAAATAGTGCTTGACATAGTATTAGATAGGTGTTAATTAATGAAAGAGATGAACTTTCAAAAATTGAAATATAAAAAACTAAAACAAGCATTTAGCTCCGGGATTTGCTAGAGAAGACTTTTCGATCGCCGCGAAGCACAGTTGCTTCACAGCCAATCATAATTTTTTCTGTTTTATATTTGTTTCACCCCTGATGAATGAATCCAATAAAACGACGATGGCGATCGCCTCATTATTTGTCGGTGTAGTCGCCATATCTTTTGGCTCTATCTTCATTAGATGGAGTGAAGCTGAACTCAGCCCCAATGCTACAATATTTAATCGCTTTTGGCTAGGTAGTGTCGTATTCGGGCTGTGGCAAGGATACAAGGCGATACGTCAGAGACTTTCTGGTGACAAACCCGTTCAACAGCATTCATACACCAGTCAGGAGCTTTTGCTATTGCTGGGTGCTGGGACTTTTTTTGCTGCCACCTTAGCCTTTGTAGCTTGGTCGCTGACTCAAACCAGCGTCGCTATCTCGACAATCCTACATAATCTCACCCCCATATTTACCAGCTTAGGAGCGTGGTTGTTATTCGGTCAAGGCTTTAACCGCCAATTTCTCATTGGGATGGTCGTCGCCATTGGGGGAGCCATCGCCATTGAAATCGAGCAGATACAAATCGCCAGTGGTGAGGTCACAGGAGGCATAGCTGCCATCGTCTCTGCGGTTTTTATGGGTGCATATCTGCTGGTGGTAGAACAACTGAGAACCAAATTTGACCCCATCACAATTCAGTTGTGGGTTTGTGCGATCGCTACCCTATCCATCTTGCCCATGCTTGTGTTCGCTCAAGAGCGGGTTTTTCCTTCTTCACTGAATGGATGGCTGTTCGTCATTTTTTTTGCCCTCGTCTGCCAAGTTTTAGGTCAAGGACTTTTAACCTATAGCGTTGCTGGCTTGTCCTCAGTGGTTGTCTCCTTAGTACATTTGTTAGAGCCAGTATTTAGCAGCATTTTGGCTTGGGCAATATTTTGGGAAAAGTTAAGTTTCTCGAATTGGGTAGGTTTTGCCCTAGTTCTCATCGGTCTATACCTAGCCGTATCTAGCCAAGCTGTTGTTCATCTCCCACAAAATCGCCTAGAGAGCGGGTAGTCACCATTACTGTTTGTTTCAACGGTAAGCAACTGAAAAAGACTTGGCTCAAAAAATCAGCACAACTCGATGTCAACACAATTGCTAAAAAGTATGACAGCCAAACTGGAATTAGCACAGCAACCGTCGTCCAGAACACCTGCTTGGATCGCAACTGCTTCATTATTTGCCAGCCTGCTCCCGCTATCTTTAGCACCAATCCTCGTCAAACTGTGCGAACGAGAAATAGGTTCAAATGCCGTAGCATTCCATCGCGGCTGGATCGCTGCCATCGTCTTTGGCTTGTTGAGCGGAGTTGAGGCTTTGGACCGCCAAAAATCCGATCGCCAACCCGTAGAACAGAAGCCTTTTACGAGACGAGAATTCGGGCTATTGGTAGCATTGGGAGCTTTCGGAGCGACCTACTTCCTGCTGTGGTCTTTGTCGCTGACTCAAACCAACGTTGCCAACGTTACGTTATTTTGTGGTTTGAACCCACTGTTTGTCGGTTTGGGGGGGTGGTTGTTATTAGGTAGGCGCTATAATAGCAGATTCATCATTGGCATGGTCCTGGCAGTGGCGGGAGCGATCGCTATTGGATTGGATGACGTGCAGTTCGCCACTAACCAAGTACAAGGTAATGCCCTCGCCTTGCTATCGGGGATTTGTTTTGCTGCGTATCTGATACTGCTAGAACTGCTGCGAGAACGATTTAGCACGGCAACCTTATTGCTGTGGCGCTGCGCCATCACGACTATGTTTGCGTTTCCCGTCCTCGCACTCGCCGAAGAAACATTGTTTCCCCATTCCTGGATGGGGTGGTTTTTCGTAATTTTGCAAGCCATCTTGTGCCAAGTGTTGGGTCAAGGACTTTTGGCTTACAGCCTCAGCAGGCTGTCGTCAGGGTTCGTCGCCGTCACGCTGCTTTTCGAGCCAGTCCTTGCCTCAATCTTCGCTTGGGTAATTTTCTCTGAACGCTTGAGTTTCTTTGACTTGATGGCGTTTGTCGTGATTTTATCCGGTATCTATATAGCTCAATCGAGTCAATCTGCCGTTAAAGAAACCCGCGAATTAACGTAATTGATGCGTGAGAGCAGGTGGGCGCGATCGCAAAGGAAAGGCCCTTGCCATAATGTCATCAGTCCGATCGCGGCTGGCGTGCGATCGCTCTATACTTGTGATAGTTTCAGTAGACTGCTTTTCAGTATCGAGATCGTAGGTATGGCTACCAACTTAAGCTGGGAAACAGAGGTATCAAAGAGTGGGATGATATTTATGCAAGTTCCACGAATAGGGTGCTGCGAGCAAACTCCTCCTCCGGGGAAAAGTATGGAGATCGATCGACCAGCGCGGGGTCAAAACGGTATGTCTCGTGAAGGAATTTTCCGCTGATGAGAGCCGATTCCAAATCCTTGATGTATTCTTCGGCGATCGTGCAAGCCTCCTTGATGCCTTACTGTAACCAGGCGTGGGACTCATAATCAGCGATAAATTGACGAGCAAATTTGACACAAATGTGGTTATATTTTCCTTGTTTCTTACCGTTTTTACGGATATGGGTTGATTTGCACTCGCTTTCATTGCATGGTGCTTGCCCCTATTCATGCTCTAATTATGCAACGCCGACAATAATTAATTGGGTCAAACAGGTGGGAAAACTTATACCACAGGCTTAAGAACCAGACACAATTCCCGAGGTCGCAAAACTAGATGAATTAGAAACATTTATTGGGTCAAAAAAAACTTTGGTCTGGTTGTGAACACAAGTAGACCGCTTCAAAGCAGGTATTTTAGGATGGGATAAAAGGAGACCATGATGTCAAAAGATTTAAACCTTTATGGGCTCTTGCTGAGAAATGGAGATGCTATTTTTATGTAACAGACGGTTGGAAAGTTTATCCAATGTTTATGACCGATGGTGACCCAATCATCTTTAAAACTTATATGACTTGCAGTTGAAGGTGAAAATACAAGACTTAGACATGAGCTGGCTCGATTGAAGAGAAAAACTCTTTTTTATTCTGGCATCCGCAGAAATGCTCAAACATTCAATTCGTTTACTAATTCACGCTCCTCAAATTCGAGGAAGTTCCCATTCCATATTCAAGTAATCATTTAGATACTCTGATTTGAACGCTATTCGACCTGCCTCCGTCATCGGTGAGAGCCAAATCATACCTCTGTTCACCAACGCCAAAACTTTTGTAACCTAATTAGGACTTATGCACCGTAATTCTCAGGACAAGGGTTTGAGGTTCTAGATCCTGCGGAGCCACCGCGCTAATGCGATCGCTCAGAATGACACAATTTGGCACTCAGTGCGTAAGTCCTAACAGCGATTATGATTAACATAAGTAGGTCAACTTAACTCATAATATGGCAGATCAAACACAACCACCAAGTAAAACGCCACAGGAGGCACAAGAAGCCCATACTAAAGAGAATTCCGATATAAAAACTCATACAATCTCGTCCCGACTGCTCAAGGCGATTCAAGCCCCGACCCCCAGTGAACTCCTTGCCAAGGCAAACTACATGAATCGCAAGCATGAACCGGGGAGCATTGATTTTACTGAGGGTGACGCTCACGAACTGCCCCCACCAGGCTTTGTAGAAGCCCTTCAGCGCTGGAGCATTCCGCAAAATGAGAGTTGGTTCGGTTACAAAGACAACCTTCCACAGGCACGAGTCACTGTGTCAGAAGGTCTGAAGACGCAACGCGGGATCGCGATCGCACCTGAAGATATTTTCCTGACCAACGGTAGTCTGATTAGTCTGACTATTTGTCTTCAGATGCTGACCGAAATAGGAGACGAGGTGATTATTATCACCCCACCTTGGCTAAACTACAGGCGGATGATTCATGTTGCTGGTGCAGTTCCGGTTGGCGTTGCAGTCAATCCAACTACTTTCGATCTGGATCTCGATGCGATCGCCGCTGCCATAACTGAACGTACCAGAGCGATCGTTATCAATTCACCCCACAACCCCACAGGCAAGATTTTTTCAGCAACAACCCTACAGCAATTAGCAAATCTGCTCACCAATGCCTCCAATCGCTACGGCAAACCAATCTACCTGATTTCCGATGAAACCTTCAGCCGCATTGTGTTCGATCGACGAACTTGTCCCAGTCCCACCCAGTTCTACCCGTTTTCCTTCCTGATCTATGGCTACAGTAAGGTGTGGATGGCTCCCGGTCAACGCATCGGCTATATTGCCTTGCCACCGACAATGCCTGAACGGGAATCAATACGGCGCATAATTCGTACACTGCAAGGCAGTCCCTTTGGTTGGTGTTTCCCCAGTGCCCTGATGCAATACGCCCTCACAGATTTGGATGAACTCACCATCGATATGGAGCATCTACAACGCAAACGCGATTGGATGGTGAAGGAACTCCAGGAAATGGGTTACAAGTTGCAAATTCCGGAAGGGGCATTCTTTTTGTTAGTAGAGTCACCCTAGTCAGACGATTGTGCTTTTGCCGAGTTACTAGCCAGCCACGATGTTTTTGTGTTCCCTGGAACGCCCCAGGAAATACCGGGTTATTTCCGAATTTCTCTCACTGCCAACCAAGACATGATTTCCCGTGCCCTGCCGAAATTTCAAGCAGCTATAGAACACGCTACTGCCAAAGCAATTGGTGGAGTTTAGTCGGAAGTTTTTTTCTCAACATCAAACGGCAATATAACATTATAAAATACTAGAGACATTCTGATGGCGACTTACAATAATATTCTGGAAGCGGTTGGCAGAACTCCCCTAATTAAACTTAATAGTATTAGTCAAGAAATTCAATCAACAATTTATAGCAAGGTAGAATACCTCAATCCGGGTGGTAGTACGAAAGATAGAATAGCTCTGTCCATGATTGAAGCCGCAGAGAAAGCAGGAAAACTGCAACCCGGTGGGACAATAATTGAGGCAACAGCAGGAAATACGGGAGTTGGTCTGGCGCTAATCGCTGCGATAAAAAAATATCGCTGCATATTTGTGATGCCGGATAAAATGAGCCAGGATAAAATTAACTTACTGAAAGCTTATGGAGCAGAAGTAGTAATTACGCCGACATCAGTGGGAGCATAACAGTTATGCGCTCAGTATAAATACTGCTAATAATTTAAGCTGCTGCTTTGAGATTGACACCAATCA